>JABFRG010000158.1 GCA_013141295.1 Polyangiaceae bacterium | reverse complement strand
TCCCCGCGCTTCGTTCCATCGCCAGCTACACCGCCATCAGCGTCGGTGCCGTGCTCTCCGGCCGCACCCAGCTCGGCTCGCTGCAGGAGCTCACCACCGCGCCCACGGTGTTCGACTTCGTACACGCGGTGCGCGCCGGCTCGGAGCGTCCGTGGGTGGCGTACTACTCGTCGCAGCTCGCCTCCATCTTCGACCGCACCGATCTCCGGACCGGCACCGACGCCTGGGTCACGCTGGAAGATCTGCTGGGCCATCCGGTGGCCGACGAGGACGACGTGATCGACGAGCGGGTGGACCGCAAGGTGGTGGACCGCTTCGTGCGCGACCTTCCCACGCTGCCGCGATCAGCGTTCGTGGTGCTTCACGTCTCGGGGACCCATGCGCCGTACTTCGTCGATCCGTCGATGGCGCCCTACCAGCCCTGGCGCCGGGAGGCCACCTGGTCGGCCATGGAGGACCTTCACCGGGCCTATCAGAATGCCATCTACGCCCAGGACGCGGAGCTCGCCCGGGCCATCGATGCCTTCATCGGCTCGCGCCAGGACGATCCCTGGGTGGTGGTGTTCACCAGCGATCACGGCGAGTCCTTCGGCGAGCACCGGGCCATTCACCACGGGCAAAACCTGTACGATGAGCAGACCCACGTGCCCGGCTATGTAGCCTTCGGCAACGGGGCCATCGCGCCCGCCGACGAGCGCACGCTGCGCACCGCTGCGGCCGGACCCACCACGCATCTCGACATCGTACCGACCATCCTCGACCTCTACGGCATCTGGCAAAGCTCGCTCCTCGGGCCCTACCGCGCCAAGATGGGCGGACGCAGCTTGCTCGAGGACGTGCGCCTCGCCCCCCGCGCACTGCCCATCACCAACTGCGGCGCCTCCTTCAAGTGCCCGCTCGACAACTGGGGCATGTTGGGTGACGCCCACGCGCTGGTGGGGCAGCCCTGGGACGCGCGGTTTCACTGCGTTGCGTTGGGCGGCAATTCCACGATCGACGTGGAAGATGCAGAATGCACGCGCCTCCGCGACGCCTCGCGCGCGTTCTTTCCGCTCCTCCCGAACGGTCGCCCCAATCAGTGAGGATCCTACCGCGTGTGCGCGCCGCAGGGGATGCGCAGCGTGAAGGTGCTGCCCTTGCCGAGATGGCTCTCCACCGCAACCGAGCCCCCGTGGGCCTCGGCCACGTCGCGCACCATCACCAGCGCCAGGCCGGCGGAGCGGCCGCTCGCGGGGTCTTGCTCGAAGAGCCAGCGCGCGCGGGCCTCGGACATGCCCGGGCCGTTGTCCTTCACCGTCACCACCAGCGCACGCGCCGCGGCGTCCCAGCCCACGTGCACGTGAATGAGCCCACCGGCCTCGCGCGCGAAGCGGAGGGCATTGCCCACCAGCGTGCTGACCGCCCACGCGACTTTCTCGCCGTCCATGAACGCCGCGGCCGGAACCTCCGGTGCGCGGTCGGTGCCGAGCTCCGCACCCCCTGCCCGAGCCTGGAGCAGGAAGACGTCCAGGACCCGCATCAGCAGCTCGTCGATGGGCACGTAGCGCTTTCGGAGCGGGAGTGAAGCCTGCACGAGAACCTCGTAGGTGACCGATGTGTCCGCATCGGGGACGACGGCGCGGATGCGTCGAGGGCCGGAGCCCGACTCCCGCAGCAGGTGCGCAACGGCCTCGGCGAGCTCCGGCGGCACGTCCGGATGTTCGTCCGTTCGATGTCCGACCCAGGTGGCCGAAGCCGCGCCGAAGGCCGCTTCCACCATGCCGTCCGGCCGCAATACCAGGAGCCCCGTCGATTCGCGCATGCGTCATCATGGGGTCGCCGCGTGTGGACCTTCCGTGGGCAAGCCGGCGATTCGCATCAAGAAGATGCAAAGACGCGGCATTCTCCGCGGTCTTGACGGATTTTTGATGCGGCCGGCGGCAGGTTGTTTCGCATGTCCACCGCCACTTCTACCCGCGCCACCGTTTCTGCTGCTCGTCCGCGCATCTCTGCCGCGCCGGTGCTCCTGGCGTTTCTCTGGGTGCTGCTCGCGCTCCGGGTCGGCCTCGCGGTGCACCGCGGCGAGCCCTTCTCGGGCGACGCGTCGATGCCGGCCTTCGCCCTGTTCGTGACCACCGTGGTGCTTGCCAACCGCGTCTGGTTCTACCTGCGCCCGGCGCCGCCAACAACCTGAGCAGCCTCTGGCACGCGGCCCGCGATTCCGCTACGGGTCTTGCATGCTCCGCGCAACGAAGGCCCGTCGCCTCGAGTTCTACTACGACTACTCCTGCCCCTACGCGTACCTCGGGAGCGTGCGGGCGCAGGAGCTAGCGGCGAAGATGGGGCTGCCGCTGGAGTACGCGCCGATGTTCCTGGGCGGCGTGTTCCGCGCGGTGCAGACGCCGCTGAACCTCATGAACGTGCTCTCCCCCGCGAAGGCCGAGCACAACGCCCACGACCTCCTGCGGTGGGCGAAGCTGTTCGACGTGCCGCTGGTGATTCCGCCGAACCATCCGCAGCGCACCGCGGCGGCCCTCCGCGCGACGCTCGTCACCGGCTGCGATCCCGCGGTGGTCGACGGCTTCTTCCGCGCCTACTGGGTGCGCGGGGACGATCTCGCAGACCGTACTACCCTCGAGCGCGTGCTCCGAGACGCGGGTCACGATGCCGAGAAGGTGCTGGCCGAGGCCGACAGCGAGCGGGTACGGAACGATCTCAAAGCGCGCACCGACGTGGCCATCGGGCACGGCATCTTCGGCGCGCCGGCGTACCTGGTCGACGGCGAGCACCTCTACTGGGGGCAAGATCGCATGCACTTCGTGGCCGACCTGCGCTACGAGGATCTCTTCGCACCCAAGACCCCTTCGAAGAGCGCACCCATGAAGCACACGCTGGACCTGTACTGGGATTTCTCCTCGCCGTTCGGCTACCTCGGCTCGACCCAGGCGGAGGCCCTCGCGGCCCGCACCGGCGCCGAGCTCACCTGGCGCCCGATGCTCCTGGGCGGGCTCTTCAAGATCATCGGCCAGGCGGACTTTCCCATGGCCACCTTCAGCCCCGCCAAGCAGAAGTACTACGCCGACGATATCCAGCGGTGGGCCGCGTACTGGGGGGTTCCCATGAAGTGGCCCTCGCGCTTTCCCATCAATACCGTCAAGGCCCTGCGCTGTTACCTGGCGCTCCCGCCGGAGGCCCAGCGCCCGTTCCGCGAGGCCGCATTTGCAGCCTTCTGGGCCGACGACCGCGACATCAGCGACGACGCGGTGCTGCGCGAGCTCCTTGGTTCGCACGCCGACGCGACGCTCGCCAAGATCCAGGAGAAGGCCATCAAGGACGAGCTCATCGCTTGCACAGATCGCGCGGCCAAGGCCGGCGTCTTCGGCGCCCCCACCTGGGTCGTCGACGGCAAGGAGCTGTTCTGGGGACAGGACCGCATTCCGCTGGTCGAGCGCGCGCTCACGACCTGAGCTACAAGGCGATCCCATGACCATCATCGATATCCTCCGCCAGAAGGCCCTCGTCTCCATGAAGGCGAAAGACGGCGTCGCCACCACCATCCTCCGGCTCGCGCAGAGCGAAGTGCAGGCCGCCGAAGCGCGCCTCGGCACCGCCATCTCCGACGCCGACGCGGTGGGCGTGCTCAAGAAGCTGGTGAAGTCCAACGAAGAGACGCTGGCGGCCTCCGCCGGCGACGCCGAGAAGACCGCCACGCTCCAGCGCGAGATCGACATCCTCTCGGAGCTCATCCCCAAGGGCCTCTCGGTGGCCGACATCGCCGCCGCGCTGGCGCCGGTGGCCGATGCCATCAAAGCCGCTGCCAACGATGGCCAGGCCACGGGTCTCGCCATGAAGCACCTGAAGTCGCAAGGCGCCCAGGTGAACGGCACCGACGTGGCGGCCGCCGTCAAGACCCTGCGCTGAGCGACGCACCGTGGCGAAGGAGGACAGCGAGCCGTTTCCGCCGATCTTGTGGACGGCGCTCCTCCTCGAGCTGGTGGAACGCCTGGCGTTCTACGGCGTGTACGTCAACCTCGCCATCTACCTGCTCGACACCGTGCACCTGTCGGAGAAGCAGAACGGTGTGCTGCTCGGCTGGTTCGCTGCCTGCCGCGCGTGGATCCCGGTCATCACCGGCGCCGTCGCCGATCGCCTGGGGTTCCGCCGGAGCCTGCTCATCTCGTTCACCTGCTACGGCGTTGCCTACGGCTTGCTCTACGGCTGGCCTGCCCGCTACGGCGCCTACGGTGCGGTGTTCCTCATGGCGGTGGCCGGCGCATTCCTGAAGCCGGTCATCCCCGCCACGGTTCGCAAGTACTCGCCCAAAGGCCGGGAGCAGACCGGGTTTTCGCTCTTCTACGCCTCGGTGAACGCCGGCAGCGTGGTGGGCAAGGTGCTCACCAAGATCGTGCGCGGCATGCTCTCGCTCCGGGCCACCATGGTGAACGCCATCGTCGCCTCGGTGGTGGGGCTGGGGCTCGCGTTCGCGCTCTTCAAGGAGCCCAAGGCAGGAGGCGAAGTCGGTACCGATGCTGAGGATCCCGCACCTGCGGAGCCCAAGCCCAGCACCTGGACGAGCCTGAAGGCGGTGCTCGGTCAACCGCGCTTCGTGGTCTTCCTGGCGCTGGTGAGCGGTTACTACCTGCTCATCGAGCAGTTTTACCAGACGTTCCCGGTGCACATCGTGCGGCTCTTCGGCGAGGGCGCGCCGCGCGAGTACATCACCCTCATCAACCCCGCGGCCATCGCGCTCCTGCAGGTGCCCATGGCCTACCTCACCAAGCGATTGCCGCCGGTGTTCGCCATGGGCCTCGGCATCTTCCTGGGCGCCTGCAGCATGTGGCTCATGGGGGCCTGGCCGTCTCTGTACGGCGCCTGCGCCTCGTTCTTCGTCTTCGCCCTGGCGGAGATGGTCTATTCGCCGCGCTACTACCAGTACACGTCGTCCTTCGCGCCGAAAGGCGGCGAGGGGCTCACCATGGGCCTCTCGCTGGTGCCGTTCGGCGTCGGCGGCCTCGTGGGCGGCGTCCTCTCCGGCCGGCTCATCGCGCGCTACCTTCCCAAGGAGGGGCCGAAGGATCCCTACGCCGTGTGGAGCATCTACGCGCTCATCGGTGTCTTCTGCGCGGCGATGCTCTTCCTGTTCGCCTTCGTGACCCGGCCCAAGCGCGCCCCCGCGGGATGAGAGTCACGGGGGCGCCGGTGCGCGCCGCGCCAGCAGGATCTGCCGCAGGTAGTAGAAGTCGGCGATGGCGATGAACGCGTTCAGGAGCACCACCGGACGCGAGCCGATCAGCAAGCCGTACGTGACGAAGAGCAGCGCCCCCACGCCGTTGAGCGCCCGAAGCCGCGCTGGGTCCTTGAGCATCATCGACAGCGCAACTGTCGCCGCTGCCACGTAGCCCAGTATCTCCGCGAAGGTCATGGTCGCGGTGACTACCACAATCGGGGCCGCGCTCCTCGCGCCAGGTCCCGCTCACTCTGGCGCGTGATGGGGCGACCGACGGCCGGCCTGCCCTTGCATGCGCGCACCGGCGGGGGTAGGGCAGGGCGCCATGAATGGCTTGTTCTTCTCTTCTTCGACCCTTGCAGCAGCGCTCGCCCTCATCGCCGGCTGCGGCGGCGGGCCGACCCGTCGGGCCGCGGAACCGACGTTGGTTGCGACACCCGGCCCCTCGGCTGCAGTGATTCCGGCCGCGACCGTTGCTCCTGCCGCGATTCCCGCTACGCCCGTTGCGGAGCCTGCCACGTCCGAGCCGGACGATCCGTGCTGGGCGGTGCACGACGAGCTGGCGAGAGCGAAGGACCTGCTCACGCCCGGAATGTCGCAACGCGCATACGAGGATCTCGTGGCCTCTCCACCCGGGCGAGCACTCCGACCCGGTGGCTACCTTGCGCTGGCGAAGCTGTTCCGATCCGACGCAGGCGCTACCGAGAGCGCGGCCCAGAAGCAACTGACGGACCAGCTCGTGCCGGGGGTGCGCCCGTTCCTGGCCGAGGCGGAGGGGCGCGTCTACCTCACGCTCTCGGGCCCCAAGGGGCGCGTGTATTATGCAGATAACGTCGCAATTCGGAGCGTGGGGATGTTTCCCGACGGCCCCAGCGCCATGAAGCGCACCACCAACGGCGGATACGATCTGTTCGTCCTCGAGACGTCGGGCGGCTCCAGGGAGTGCGAACGCGTGCACCCGGACGACGAAGTTTGCATCCCCTCCGTGCGCCTGGACTACCAGACCGTGCTGGTGGTGGTCGATGCAGCCCGAAAGGCAGTCCGCGCGCACGTGACGATCGACGAAGGAAGCAGCCGGGAGCCTGGTGCAGTGCGGGCGACCCTCGAAGACCGGGCGCTGGTCGTTCACTATGGCCAGTGCAAGCGTCGTTTCCCGTTGGCCACCCTCGTCTTCGACTGAAAGCTACTTCTCCGGGGCGAAGGTGGGGAGCGAGATGCGCGAGGCGCCGTCGCCGCCTTCGTGGAGCCGCACCGTGACCTTGCGGGTACCGGTGGTGTCGCCGATGGACCCGCCGGTATTGGAGTTCTCGGAGCCGCCGCACTCGGAGCTCACCACGTACAGCATGAGGCGCGCGCCCAGCGGGAGCTCGTAACCCACGGTGTTGAACTCCAGGTGCACGCGGGTCGGCGTGTCCTTCACCATGGGCTTGGGGTCTGCGAACGAATCGCGGAACCGCAGGCGGAGCCGCGTCGAGGTGAAGGGGCGCATGGATCCGTCCGAGAGGATCTCGTATAGGTACGCCACGAGATCGGCGTCCGGGGTATCGACCGATACCGAAAGGTCCGCGGTTGGGGCGCCGACGATGCGAATCGACTCTTCCAGCGGCGTGGTGAGGAACGCCGCGCCTTCCATCTTGTTCTGGCACGCGTCGTCACGGTCGGGATCGAACGTGTAGGTCGCGGCATCGGGAATGGCCGACGCGGTGGTCGACAGCGCGCCGCCCGCAGACCCGCTCGCGAGGAAGAAGTCGCGATTGCCATTGGCCAGGGGCCAGCTGCTTCCGGTGGCCCAGGTATTGGAGCCCTCCACGAAGACCTGCACCCGCGGCGTCTCCGCCAGCACGCTGCGACCCTTGAGGTATGTCTCGAGGAAGTTGCGTCCGAGCCGCGCCACCTCGCTCTGCCCGAAGAGATCGTAGACGCCCTCCACGCGATCGCTGAGCATGAACTTGGTACCGCCGCGGCTGGTCTCCGAGCACGCCTTGCGGTCCATTTCCACGAATCCCCGGAGTGCGTCGTCCTTGCTCTCCCCCTTGGGAATCACGTGGAGCACCGGCGCGCAGACGCGATCGAACTTGCCCACCAGGCTCGACGCATCCCAGGCCGGATCGCGCGCACCCGGGTCGCGCACCAGGCCGCGCCAGGTCATGTCCTCTTTGCCCAGCAGCGCTCGGTCGAGATCGCGAAACGGCCGATGGTTGGTGGAGATGGAGAGAAAGCGCTCGGGCTCCAGGCTTTGCCCGCGCACCAAGCCGAGCCACGCCAGCAAGTCGCCACTCGCGATTCCGCCGTGCGTCAGGGGCCACGATTGGAACGAGTCGGTCACGTAGCCTTCGGCGATGACGCCCACCACCGCGGGGCTATCCACGGCGGCGGCGAGGGCGGCGAATCCCTCGTAGGAAGTGCCGATGGTGGCCACCTTGCCGTCGGACCACGGCTGCTGGGTAATCCACGAAACCGTATCTTGTCCGTCCGGGAACTCCTGCGCGAGCGGCTTGAGCGCGCCGCGCGACGCACCGGTGCCGCGCACCGACTGGTAAACGAACGCGTACCCCTGGTCGATCATCGGTCGAAACCGGGTGATGGTTCCATCGCGCTGAAAGGCATTCGGAGACCGGAGCAGCAGGGTCGGGAACTTGCCGGCCTTCTTCGGCATCATGACGTAGGTCGAAAGCTCGACGCCGTCGCGCGTCGGCACCATGACCTCGCCTTCGTCCTCGCAGGTGCCGGCATTGCCGCACACGCCATTGCTGCAGGCGCCGCAGGTGCCGCCGCATCCATCGTCGCCGCACGTGCGCGCTCCGCAGGAAGCGACGCAGGTGGGCTTCTTCACCGGTGGGCTCTCGTCGACGCGTCCACTACAGGCGGCGACCAGCCAGACCATCGGGGGAAGCGCGAACGTGAGCATCCGGCGCATGGTGAACCTCGAAGCAAAACACGAGCCACCGATTTATCCGCTCGATTCACGCAGCGGCATCTCCTGGGAGACTACCGAGAGTTAGTCCTTTGACGGGGCGTGATAGCGTAGCGTCATGCGGCCGGCGGTCTTTTTCCTCGTCCTTTTCGGCGTGTCCTGCGACTCGGGGGGAGTTCCTCGCACCCCGCTCCCCTCTGCCTCAGGTGTCGCAAATCGCGGCGACGTGAATGCCCCGCGGAGGCCCGTGCTCGGTGTCGTGACGCGCCTCGAAGCGCCCCGTCGGGGGCCGCACGCCTACGGCAAGATCGGCGACCTCGAGCTGCGCGGAACCCGCGGCGCCTCGCTGGTGGTCGCCGCTTCCGCCGATCGCCCGGGGCAGCTGCCGGTGCAGGGATCCATCGTCGATGTCACCACCACCGACCACCTTGGCGCCGAGCCTCTCTTCTTCTGGCGTCCGGCGTGGGTCGACAAGGGCGCGGGCGTGCATCCGTTGGTTGCCAGCTTGGTGACGCCCACCACCTGCGATTCGGGGCCGGGCATCGAGACCCAGGGCGTCACCGAGGGCGTGCGCTTTCGCACGCGCATCTGCGCCGAAGAAGACGGGCGCTTCTCGGTTCACACGCGGGCCGAAGGGTTGCCCGAGGGCGCGCGGGTGGGTGACCAGATGAACCCCGGCTCCGCGCGGGTGCTCATCGACGGTCCCAGCGTGGGCTGGGAGGGCGAGAACGAGACGCCGTTCGTCGCGCTCCTCGAAGACGGACTGTCGCTGGTGTTCGCCAGCGCACCGAATGCGCCGCCGCTCCGCGCCAAGCGCGGTCTGGTGCACATCACGACCTCGCTCTTCCCCGGCCAGGTGATCACCACCAGCGACGGTCCCGACGCGGTTCGTACGCTCACGGTGCGCCACGCGCCGGTGCTCGACCTTCTCGCGCCGTACGGCACGCGCACCGTCTCCACGCCGGCCCGGGGACCCGGCAGCCTCGTCGTGTACGATCCCTACGGCAACGAGATCGAGCGGCTCCCGCTCCCGCTCGGCGCGAAGAAGGCGCTCTTGCCCCCCAAGCTCGGCGCGACCGCGGCGCTCCTCGATGCATCCGACGTGCCGTATGGGCCCGGCGTTCCGATACCGGCCGGCGGAGGCAACGTCGAGGTGACCGGCGAGCCACCCGCTCGAACCACCCTGGAGCTCCACGCGGTCGACGAGACCGGCGCCCCTCTGCCCGTCCACGCCATCGTGCGCGGCGTGGAGGGGACGCAGACGCCGCGCGTGCTCCTGGCCGAACCTTCGGCTGCGTGTAAGCACGTGTATGCTGCACTGAACTCCGTATACGCCATGGAAGGCTGCGCGTCGCTCCCGGTGGCGCGCGGAACGTACGAGGTCGTCGTCACCCACGGACCGACCCACACGCTGGAGGTGGCCCGCGTCACCGCCGAGGTGGGGAAGCCCGTGCGGGTCGAGGCCAAGTTGCGGCGGGTGGTCGACACCGGAGCCTGGACCTCGTGCGATTTTCACCTGCACGCGGCGCCCAGCCCGGACGCTCCGATGTCGCTCGAGGCGCGGGTGGCGACGCTGGTCGGCGTGGGCGTGGAGCTGGCCGTGGCCACCGACCACAACGCCATCACCGACTACGGCCCGGCGGTGCGCGCCCTCGGCATCGGCGATCGGCTGGCCACCGTGGTGGGCGACGAGATCACCTCGCAGGCTTCGCCCGGCAAGCACAAGTGGGGGCACTTCAACGCATTTCCCCTGAAGCCGCCGACCGGGGGCTACGACGACGGCCTCCCCGCATACTTCGATACCGAGCCGCGCGACGTGTTCAAGTCGGCCCGGGCCGCGGGCGCGCCGCTGTTGCAGGTGAACCACGCCCGCATGGACCCCCAGATCGGGTATCTCGATCTCGTTCATTTCGACGCCAGGACCGGTAAATCCGACGACACCTTCGCCGACGGATTCGATCTCTTCGAGGTGTTCAACGGCCTCTGGCTCACCAAGCCCGAGAAGGTCCGCGAAGGCATGAGCGACGTCATCGGGCTCTTGCGGCGGGGCGCGCGCGTGGTGCCTACCGGCAACTCCGACTCGCACAAGCTGTTCTTCGAAGAGGCCGGCTATCCGCGCACCTTCGTCCACGGCGCGGCGCTCCCGCGCGAGGGTCGCGAGGCACGGGTGCTCGAGGCGCTGAAGCGCGGCGAAGTGACCGTGAGCAGCGGGCCCTTCGTGGAGCTCACGGTCGAAAAGTCGCTGCCCGGCGCCACCGTGCAGCGAGCCAAGGACGGCTCGGTGACGGTGCACGTGCGCGTGTCGGCCCCGGCATGGGTGCCCTTCGATGGCGTGGACATCATCGCCACCGACGACGTGGTGAAGCACCTCGACGCCACCTCGCAGAAAGACGGCGTCCGCCTCGACGCCACGGTGCGTTTGCCGATCGCCGCCGACGCTGCGCTCTTCGCCTGGGCCACCGCCAAGGCGCCGCTCCCCCACGTGCTGGCCCACGCCAACGCCGCGTCGCTGGGCTTCTCCGGCGTCGTGTACGTCGACGCCGATGGCGACGGGCGCATCATGCTCCCGCCAGCGAAGTAGAGCGCCGATCGGTTTGAATCGGTCGGCTTCTGGGCGATTGCCACGTGGCCAGGATCCTCCGCGCGCCGCTGGGCGCGGGCCGCCGCCGGCGCAGTCTCATGCCAGCCGACCCCGCGGGCACTCGTCCTCGAGGCTCACGAGGACCACGTTCCGGGTGCGGCTGCCGCTGCGGCCGTTGATCGCGCGTGCGAAAGGACCACGCTGGGACTGCGTAAAAGTGATGCTATTGGCTGCGTAAAAGTGATGCTAGTGGCTGCGTGAAAGTGATGCTACGTTGTGCGGTGCATGGCGAATCCCTACATCGTTCGCACATCCGAGGCGTGGATTCGAGAGCTCCTCGCCGACGTACCGGCGGTGATGCTCGTCGGGCCTCGTGCGAGCGGCAAGACCACCCTGGCGCTGCGCCATGCCAAGACCGTGCTGCGGCTGGACCTACCCGAGGTGCGCGCGGCGGTGGCCGCGGATCCCGACGGCGTCTTGCGGGAGGCCGAGAGCCCGGTGTTGGTCGACGAGTGGCAACTCGAGCCCTCGTGCTTGGGGGCGGCGAAGCGCCTGGTCGACGTCGACGATTCGCCGGGGCGCTTCTTGTTCACCGGATCGGCGGCCGACGAGCTGGGGCCACACGCGTGGTCGGCGACCGGTCGCTTCGTGCGCTTGCCCATCTGGGGCCTCACTCGACACGAGATCGAAGACGGTGCGCGCAAGGGCACCTTCTTCGATAGGGTCGCCGATGAAGACTTCGACGGGACCTTCCCGCTGCCCGCTCCTGCGAACCGCCCCGACACCGCGGGCTACATCGAGCGGGCGCTGGCTTCCGGATTCCCGCAGGCGGTCCATCGGAGCTCCGAGCGCACGCGGGTGGCGTGGCTCAACTCGTACATCGATCATCTCGTTGCGCGGGATGCCGCGCTCATCGCCGAGGTGCGCGACCCCAGCAAGCTCAGACGATACCTTCGCATTCTCGCCCAGAGCACGGCGGGGTGCCCGAGCCTACGTACCTTGCTCGATGCCTCGGAGCTCAATCGTGAAACCGCGCAGCGCTACGACCACCTGCTCGAGCGGCTCTTCGTCGTCGAGCAAGTACCTGCGTGGTCCAGCAACCGGCTCAATCGCCTGTCGGCGCTTCCCAAGCGATACGTTTGCGATATGGGCATTGCGGCGGCGCTCACCGGTGTGAGCTTGCGTACCATTCTGCGCGACGGCGACTTGCTCGGCCGCGTGATGGATACATTCGTTGCGGCGCAACTTCGCCCCGAGCTCACGCTGGGCCAGTCTCCGGTCAGCATGTTTCACGTGCGCCAAGATGGGCGTAAAGAGGTAGACCTGCTCCTCGAGCGTCGCGACGGCGCGCTCGTCGCGATAGAGGTCAAGGCGGCAACGACTGCCGTTCTTCACGATGCACGGCACCTCTGCTGGCTACGAGACAAGCTGGGCCCGCAGATGTTCAAGGCGGGGATTGTATTCTACACGGGGGCGCGCGTGCTGCGTTTGGAAGAGCGAATCTGGGCTGTGCCGTTGTGTGCGTTGTGGGCTTGAGCCTGCAGCGAGATCACCGGACCGGGCTGAAGACCGAGTCGCCGCCGCTGGGGTACGTGGAGGTGCCCGCGCCGATGTGACAGTCGGCACAGGTTCCGCCGGGCGTGTCCTTGAAGGCGCGGCCGGCGCTTCCCAGCGCGCCGCCCTTCACCTCGGCGTAGTACCACGCGTCCTTCGCGCTCCCAGTCAGCACGCGCACGGTGATGCCGTAGCCCGAGGGGGTCGTGGCGGCGGCATCGGGGTAGTACTCGATGACGTTGGCCGCGCCCACGTTGAATGGATAGCTGCCCCCGGACACCAGAGTGTTGGCGCACTCTCGCGCGACCCCGTGCACCGAAGGAATCCTCGGCGCGTGCGGGGCCGGCTCGCACTTCCACGACTTGTAGGTCCCGGCCTTGAGCCACGCGATGGTGGCGTCGGCCGCGCCATTGGTGGGCGGTGTCTGAGCGTCCCCGGTGGTCACCAGCGCGGCGGGGGAGGCCGGCGCGTCGGCGGTGCTGCTGCAGCCGAGAAGGCAGGCCGCGAGCGACAGGGCGAGGGGGAGCGGGAGCGTGCGGGTGAGAACCAACGGACACGTGCGCATGTCGTCACGATCGTAGCGGATCCGTGTGCATTCCGGCGCACGGTGTGTCTTCGGTGACCCGGTGGTCGGGAAAATCCCGGGGAAATCCCTCGGGAATAAGTTGGCCCGCGGATTGCTGTACCCTCCGTCATGGATACGCGGTCGCTCTTTCTTCTGGTTCCGGTCCTGGCCATCGCCACGGCGTACGTGGTCTCGTCGCCGGCGCAAGCAGGCGTTCCCTCGAGCTTCGCAGCGACGTCCTCGACGAGCAGCGCGGCCTCCCCGGATCGCCCCTGGATGTGCGACGCCGACTACGCCAGTGAGTACCGCAACCACGCCAACGCCCTCTTGGCCAGCGGCTCCTGCGGCGCCCGCGGCATCAAGCGCGATCACACCGCCAGCGGCGTCCGCACTCTCGACTGCCGCGATCCCGAAGGTCGCCGTGAGGGCTTCTCGGTGATCGCCAGCAACGGCGGCATCGTGCGCGTCGACGAGGACGTTCAGGGGCACGCCAAGCGCATCGTCAAGTACCACCCCAACGGCAAGCCCAGCGTCATCCGCGCCTTCAACGTCGACGATCAGACGGTAGCCTGCACGCGCTTCTACGGCGCCGACGGTACCGAGCAACCGGGCGGTCACTGGGGCCCCTAGAGGAGACTGGGGAATTTGGCCGATCCCTTCGGGGGGCCGGCGTCGGACGTGCTCACGAACAGGAGTTCGCTCCGCGCGATCCTCCTTGGCCGCCCTCGGTTTCGACCAAATTCCCTCAGTCTCCTCGCCTTCCTCGTGTGCCCCAGACGAGAAGAGAGTGTGTGTGACCGGCGGCGGCCTCCGTGAGCGAGCGGCGGCGGCCTCCGTGAGCTAGCTGCGCCGGCCTCCGCGCCGGCGGCGGCCTCAGCGACCGCGCCTTTTTTCCGTCTCTACGCACCGAGCGCGAGGGGAGGCGAGATTTTTCGAGCTACGGCTTCGAGGGCGTGAGGTGGACCTTGGTGTCGCCGGCGAGCCGGAGGGGCACGGAGATGCCGATGAGGATGAGACCGATGACGGCGGTGGTGAGCGAGGCCGTGACCACGTGGCGGATGGGATCGTCGTCGCGGGCGTTCTTGGTGGCGCCGGTTCCGAAGAGCACCGCGGTGCTGACGCCGCCGAGCAAGAGCGCGCCCGCGCCCGCCAGCACCAGCGCCAAACCGGCAGCGCCCGAGGATGGGGAGCCCGGCTCCACGGTGATGCGATAGGGCCCGCCCGTCTTCGGCAGCACGAATGCGCCGGGGGAAACGCCGGTTCCGCCCACCTGGTAGACCTTCCCGGGCGAGAGCGTGGTCTCGCAGCCGGCGGTGCAGATGACGGTGGTTCCTTCCCAGTCGAGCTGATCGCCGCGCCGATGCTCGGGTCGCTTCTCGAGGACGATGTGCGGCTCGCCCGGCTCGAAGCGCACCAGCACACCGGCCTCCGCGCTCGTCGCTACCCCCGCATCGGCGGTCGTCGCTACCCCCGCATCGGCGGTCGTTACGGCTTCGCCGCCATCTGCTTGCGGTGGTGGGCCAGCATCTGCATCGCCATCGGCGAGCGCCGTCAACGCGCTCCCCGCCACTGCGAGGCCGAACGACGCGCCCACCGAGATCGAAAGAAAGCTACGCATGCACGGAGTGTAGCGAACCCGAGTGCGACGCGCTTGCACCGGAGCCGCGCCTCCCGCATCCTGAACGGATGCGTCGATGGGTGCCCTACGTGTTCGCGGCGGTGGTGGCGTGTGGCAGCGACGGCGGCGAAGAGCCCAAGACGTCGCCGACACCCCCGGTCACCACCGGCACCGGAACGCCCGTCTCCGGCGTCATCGTCTCCTTCGGCGACGACGTGGCGCCGGCGGTCCAAACCCGAGTCACGGAGCTCTTGCGCGGCTCGGTGGGCGATCGCCTGCAGGTCGTCCCGGCCACCGCGCTCCCCGACGCCAAGGACGAGACCACTGTGCTGGTCGGGCTCGGAACCACCGCGCTCACCCGTGAGCTGGTCTCCGACGACGCCGCCAAGGCCATCGACGCGGAAGGCTTCCTGGTGCGCTCCAAGCGGCGCGGTCCCGGCATGCTCGTGGTCGGCAGCGGCAGCCCGCGCAAGCGTCACCCGCACGGCAACCTCGGGGTTCATCACGCGGCGTACGCCATCCTCGAAGAGATGGGCTTCGCGTTCCTGCATCCACTGGCGCCGTCGCCACCGGTGGCCACCACCGTGCCTCGGGACGGGCTCGATCTCCGGGAAGTGCCGCGCTGGACCGAGCGCACCATGCACATCCACACCATGCATCCGCTGGAGCTCACCGATCTGCTGCAGGGATGGGGGCCGCTGGGGCCGGAGGACGCCACCGGCTTCGAGAAGCAGCTGCCGGAGTGGGACCGCTTTCTCGAGTGGTGCGTGGCCAATCGCCAGAGCGCCGTCGAGTGGTTCTTGCTGTACGCCGACTCCTGGAAGTCGTTCGCGGACTCCCCGGTGCGCATCGAGCGACTCAAGCGCCTCGTCGATCGCGCGCACGCCTTCGGCATCGATGCCGGCCTCGACGTGCCCATCGCGTTTGCCCAGCAGCACGCGTTTCGCTTGCTCCGCACCCAGGGCACGCTGGAGAGCGAGCTCGCCGAGATCGACAAGAACCTCGACTTCGTCATGGGCTCCGGCATCGACTTTCTCGGTACCGAAGCCGGCACCAGCGAGTTCACCCACCCGGATCCGGCGCGCATGCTCGCCTGGATGAACGAGGTCACGCGCCTGGCCAGCGACAAGTACGACGCCCACGTGGCCATCAAGGTGCACGCCTCGACCGGGCAAACCGCTGCAGGATACAAGGACCCGGAGACCGGTCAGGACATCAACTTCAACATGCTGCCGCACTTCGCCGACAAGCGCCTGGGCGTCTTGCCGCACACGGTGCAGCACTACGGCCTCACCGATCCGGCGCCCACCTACGGCAACACCGACTTCTCCTACATCCGGCGGTTCCTCCACCGCGAGGTAGGCTCGCGGCCGGTGCAGTGGTACCCGGAGACGGCCTACTGGGTGAGCTTCGACGTCGACGTGCCCCTGTTTCTCCCGCTCTACGCCGAGCGGCGGGTGGCCGACTTGCGGATGCTGGGCCTCGACGAAGAGCAGAAGCGCGAAGGCGCCAATGGTCAGCGCATGGACGGTCAGCTCATCTTCTCCAGCGGCTGGGAGTGGGGCTACTGGCTCAACGACGTGGTGGCCGCGCGCGCCGCCTGGAACCCGGAGCTCGGCGCGTCCAGTGACGAGGAGAGCTTCCGCAAGGTGCTCGCGCCGGCGCTCCGCGCGTTCGGCAGCGCCGCCAAGGAAGTGGAAGACTGGCTGGTCGACGTTGTGCGTGCAGAGTACAAGCTGTTGATCCTGGGCGAGGTTGCGGGCAAGCGCCCGGCCGACGTGCGCATGCGCAACGGTCAGGCCTACCTGCAAGGCTGGGAGACCTGGGACGACGTGAGCAAGCTCTCCACCGACTTGCCGGTGAAGCTGCCCCCGACCCAGCCCGACAAGCTGGGCCTGGTCGACATGCGCAACCCGGCCCACGGCGGGCCCGGGTACTCGGCCGAGGTGGCGCCCATCCTCGCAGCCATGGAGACCTCCTTCGCGGCGCTCGCGGCCCGGGGCGGGGAGCTCGCGAAGAAGGTACCGGCGTCGGCCAAGGACCTCATGGACGATCTCGCCGACGCGGCGCAGATGACCGCGCTTCGGGCCAAGCAGGTGCACGGGCTCTACGACTACGTGGACGACTTCTACAACGTCCTCGATCAGCAAACCCGCAAGCGCCGCCTGGCGGAAGCGCGCGCTGCCCTCGACGCCGCGCAAGTGGTGGTGGCGGGCCGCGAGAAGCGTTATCGGGTGCCGGCGGAGCGCATCGCCGGCTGGCGCAAGAACCCCACCGCGTACTCCTACGGTTACCTGTGGACCGTACACTCGCTCCACTACTTCTGGCGCGACGAGGGCAAGGCGGTGGATGCGCCGGTGTTCCCCTGTTACCTCAACGTCATCAACCCGGTCGACGTGGCCAACGGCGAGGGCTTCGGCACCGATACCGTGCGCTTCTTCGGCAGCGTGCTCTCCAGCGATCAGAGCCGCGGCTGCCTGGCCGAGCCCGAGAAGGAGCCGGTGTACCCGCCGGACGGCCTGCGCACGCGCCCCTGACTCAATTGTGGGCTACACCGAGAGCTCGCACGCGACGTCGGCCCAGGTGGGCGTCGCCTTGAGCCATGGCGGCGGCGCCGTACCCCGACGCTGATATAGAGCCGCCGCACCACGCCCCGCAGGTGCTGGTGCACGTCGACGCGATCGTCGACGAAGTGGGTGAGCCCCAGGTCTTCGGCGTGCTCCCGCTTCTCGCTCCGCTCGCGGCAGAAGCGCACGTGCCGCCGGTGCAGGCCGGTGACGTCGTAGAAGCGCCAGTGCTCGAGCCAGCGCAGGGTGAGCGCCTGGACGCGGGGGCCGGCCTTGGACACCAGCCAGACGTTGCCGCCCGAGCGAGCGACGATGCGGGCGATGATGTCGAAGGCGCCCTCGGTGGGTGGTGTCTCGAGTGCCTCCTGGTCGCGGCTCCCGAGAAAGGAGCTGTCGGAGCGCCCGTCGGGGTCGGCCGCGGAGAGAATGACTCGGCCAATGTCGATGCCGATGCGTGAATGTTCAATCATGGTGACCGAAAGCTACGACGCACAGCCATCTACGCCACTTGCGGTTTCGGAGCGTCTATAGCCAACGGTGATAGCTCCACGCGGTGTCGCGCGGGTCGGACACTTCGGATCGGCGGCGCCTCAGTGCAGGCTTTCGGCGAGCGCGGAATGCGGGGAAATTCGCGGAAGTTCACTGGACTCGAGCGATGGCGCGGCAGTTGCGAAGGAGCCTGTCGCCACGCCACCAAGGAGCTCACCATGAACAAGATCTCGATCAAGGCCGCCTTCTTCTTCCTCACCTGCGCCGCCGCCGCTTCTCCGTTGGGGTGCGCCGCCAGCGCCGACGGCGAGGATGCGGCCGACGAAGCAGGCGAGTCCGGTGACGTCGGTGAGACCAGCGCCGAGCTCTCCACCGCATGCAAGATCACGCGGGCGCAGATCATGGCCAGCGTGTCCGGCGCCCGCCTCACGGCTATCAAGCGGGGCTTCGGCTGGTGGGACGCCAAGGTGCCGTACAACCAGAAGGCGTCCTACGGCGGATACCGGACGGATTGCTCCGGCTTCGTCTCCATGTGCTGGTCCTTGCCCCGCTCCTACACCACGGCGGACTTCATCACCAACAACGGGCCGTCCACGGTCTTGTCGTCCTACGGCTCGCTGCTCCCGGGCGACGCCCTGGTGCGCCACGTGAACAACAACAACGCCCACATGGTGCTCTTTCTGGGGTGGAACGACGCAGCGAAGACCTCGGCCTGCGTCATCGAGCAGAACAGCACCGCCCTCGACATGGAGTTCGGCACGCGCTCCGCGAGCTCGCTGCGTAGCGGCGGCTACAAGGCCATTCGCGCCGACAAGTTCTGAGCCGGAGCCTCAGGGACGAATCGAGGTGCCGGCGCCGCTCTGCACCTGCACCTCGCGGGCGAAGATGCGGCGGACAATGGCGATGGCGCAGGCGTAGGTGCTGTCGACGCCGAAGTAGCTGAGGCTCTTGGAGAGCAGTGACTGTCGGCGCGAGTACGGCGTATCGGAAGCGTAGTGGAGGATGCCCACGTCGAAGGGGGTGGAGGGCGTGAGGTGAATGATCTCGCCGTAGGGCACCCGCGTGGGGTTCACCAGCTCGTACACCGCGGAGAGGAAGGGCCCGGCCTCCATCTCCAGCACCGTGTAGCCCTCCTGGTAGAAGCCGCTCATGTACTCCTTGTTCTGGAGAAAGGCGCTGCGCACGGTGAGCGCGCGCTGGCTGTCGAACACGCTGCCGTGCACCAGGTAGGGCATGACGTCGCGGGCGCTGAAGGCGTTCTTGAAGAGGAGCGTGTTGCGCGAGTGCTCGTCGAACACCGTGCCCGAGATCATCACGTCGCCCACCCGGCCGTTGAGGGTGGCGGCCTTGCCCATGACGTGGATGCCGCGAATCTCGCCCACGCCCTGGCCCACCCGCGAGAGCAGGTGGTAGGCCGCCATGCCCAGCGGGTAGTCGATGTTGATGATCACCGCGTCGCTCTTCTTGAGCTTGTCGAGCCCGCGCACGTCGAGGCGCGGGTCGATGTGTGCATGATCCATCTTCTTGATCTCGAAGATCTGGGCGTCGACGTCGATGTGCCCTGGCTCCGACAGGTGCAAGAGCCCGCCCTTGGCCTCGAAGTCGCGGACCTCTTGCATGCGGTCGTTCTTGGCGTGGATGTAGCCGCGCAGGCAGTAGTAGAGAATCGAGAGGCGCTTGGCCTCGTCCTTGGCGGTCTCCGCGTTCTTGAGCTCGGCGCCCAGGCCCTCGTGGTCCTCTTTCTTCACCCAGCTGCTGATGGGGCCGAGGTGCGCCCGCGTGTATCCGCCGAGCAAGTTGGCGATGGCGTGGGTGTTGGACGAGATGAAGTACACCGGCGGCCGTCGCGGTGGGGTCTTGCGAATGTAGGTGGGCTCCACGCCGCCCCACCAGCGCTGCGCGGCGCGCTGGTACTGCGAGTACGAGGCCGAGAGCATGCGCAGCTTGAGGCGCAGGGGCCGGGCGATGATCTCGCGAATCCCGTGCTCGAAGGTCTTCTTCGAGCCGAAGGCGGCGGCCAGCCGAGGCACGTCCTCCACCGCGATGCCGAGGAGCCGCGCCAGCTCGGCGGGCTTGGGCACCACGCCGGCAGGGGCGTCCTGCAGGCAGGCGTGCATCTTGTTCCACTCGATCTGGTAGGCGGTGACGATGGGCACCAGATCGTCGATGTCGCTGGCGCTGGCGATGAACACCGCGAGCGTCGCGTGGCCGTCGAAGCGAAGCGGGCGCCTTCGTCCGCGGGTGCGTTCCACCCGCCATTTGCGCACGTCGTAGCCGGCGGCCTCGAAGAGCTCGTGCGACTGGCCGAGGATGAGCCGCTCGGTCTGCACGATGCTCTCCGGAAGTCGCCCGGCGGCGTAGGCGAAGGCGGCGAGATCCGGCGTGGGATTCAGCGCGCCCTCGTGCAGCGTCGATTTGCTGTACGCGTGCGCTTCTTCGAAAGTGCGCACCTCCACGTCGCCGGTGGACCGCAAGAGCGAGTAGTAGGTGCGGGTGTAGAGGTCGAGTTCGGCGTTGTGATCGACGGGGATCTCGCGTTTCATGAGTCCCGCGGAATCTACCGCGTTTCGAGCCGTTTTTGCGGAGAGAACATGCAGGCAATCATCGCCGGTGCAACGGGCCTGGTGGGCGGGAAGATTCTCGAGCTCCTGCTGGCCGATCCAGCCTACGAAAAGGTGCACTCGCTGGTGCGCCGGGCCCCGGCCAACGCTGCCGACGGCAAGCTCGAGACGCACGTGGTGGACTTCGATGCCCTGGAAGCTCAGGACGCGTCCGCGGTCGCCGCGCTGCCGGCGGCGGACCACGTGCTCATTTCCCTCGGCACCACCATCAGGAAGGCCGGCTCCCAGGAGGCCTTCCGCAAGGTGGACTTCGGCTACGTGGTGGCGGTGGCCCGGGCCGCGCGGGCTCGGGGCGCGCGCCGCGTCGGGCTGGTGAGCTCCCTGGGGGCAGCTGCCGACTCCAGTGTATTTTACAACCGTGTGAAAGGCGAAGCCGAAGACGTCCTGAAGGGGCTGGGCTACGAGGCCACGGTGCTCGCGCGTCCCTCGATCCTCGACGGCGATCGTCGGGAGAGCCGTCCCGGCGAGCGCGTGGGCATCGCGGTGGGCAACGCGCTCTCGTTCGTCATGGTCGGCAGCCTCCGCAAGTACCGACCGATCCCCATCGAGCGGGTCGCCCGCGGTCTGGTCCGGGCCGTGAAGGACGACACCATGCTCGGCACCATCGTCATCGAGTCCGACGAGCTCTCGATCCTGGGGCGACCGCAATAGCTCCTGGGTAATACCGCAGAATTGCGACGGGTTTCTCCGGTGCGCTGGGAAAAGCGCACTCGGCTTGCACGCAGTGCCAGAATGAGCTTCACTGAGTGCCGTGAAGAGCGTCGCCATCCTCCTCGTGGTCCTCGCCTGCGCGTGTTCCAGCGCCGGCCCCTCCTTCACCTCGGTTCCCCGCGCGGACGGCACGCGCGCGCCGCGCACCGCGAGTTGCGACGAGCTCGACCCCACCCGCTGTCAGCTCCCGTTTCCCTCCAATCGCTTCGCTCGGCCCGACCCTTCGAGCCCCACCGGCATTCGTGTGAAGCTGAGCCTCCAGGACTTCGGTCTCCCCGGCGACGACACCAGCTTCTCCGATCGCGCCGACGGTTTCTCGCGCGTGTCGCCGGTAGCCTTCGGCATCCCAGGCCGCTTGCGCGAAGAGGACGCACAGAAGGCGATGGTGCTGGTGGCGGCAACGCCGGGCCAGCCGGACTACGGCCAGGTGGTACCGCTCAAAGTCGAGGCGGTGGCAGAGACCGACGACGTCGAGACGCTCCTGCTCGGGCACCCGCTGCGGCTCCTCTCGGCGGCCACCGACTACGTGGCGGTGGTGACCGACGTCTTGCGCACGAACGACGGCAAGCCGGTCGCGCGACCGCACGCGGTAGGTGTCGCCCTGGGCGCCGAGGCCGCGCAGTCACAGGAGGAGGCGGATCTCGGCGGGTATCATGCTCCGACGCGAGCGGCGCTCGCCAAGGCCGGCATCGCCGCCGACCACGTGGTGCGCGTCACCGAGTTCACCACCCGAAGCGCCGGTGACACCGTGCGCCGCCTGCGCAGGATGCGCGAGATCGTCACCGCCGCCACCAAGGCCGGTACCGTGACCGCCACCGTCGAGAAGGTGGAGTACGGCACCGATCCCTCGGTGGAGCTTGTGGCTTACGGGCACTTCGAGGGCGTGCCCTCGTTCCTCACCAGGAACCAGCAGCTCTCGCTCGACGAGAGCAGCATGCCCATCCAAACCGGCGTGCAGAATGCACCTTTTCGTGTCTCCGTGCCCAAGGGCACCGGCGACTACCACGTGCTCCTCTTCGGGCACGGGGCCGGCGGTTCCTACAAGGACGGTTCCTTCGACGAGCCCTTGGCCAGCATCGGTCTCGCCAAGGGCAGCTACGAGTTCGACGGCTGGACCGGCGACACGCTGATCCCCACGGTGGGCAACTTTCGCCACGCGTTCTCGGCGGTGGCGTCGTCCACCGCGCGCCTCATGCAGTCGCTCGCCAGCGGCGCCGCCCTCGATACGAGCCTCGCGCTCGCGCTGGGCGATACCCTCGCTGCCCCGGAGCTCGGCGGCCGCGACAACCCGGCCAAGGGGCGCCGCTGGCGAGCGACTGCATGAGGC
>JABFRG010001146.1 GCA_013141295.1 Polyangiaceae bacterium | reverse complement strand
GACCTGCACCGGCTTGGTGGCGTTGAGGAGCGATCCCGAGAAGTCGTAGCGATTGCCCACGCCGCCCACCACCTCGGCGACGTCGCCGGCGTTCAGGCTGAGGTGCAGCGTCCCGCCGGCCGGGGTGGAGGCAATGCCGCCGCCGCCCACCACCTGCCCCGCGGCAGAGAGCTTCACGTCGACCTCGGTACCGTCTTGCGTGGCGGTGACCACGAAGTACGGAGGCAGCGCGATGTTGTTGGGGCTGGTACGCGTCCACCCGCTCGGGCCCATGATGCGGTAGACGCCGGTCATGGCGGTGCTGGGCAAGAGGAGCGACGCGTCGTTGGAGTACGAGTAGCAGATGCCGCTGGCCGAGAGAGCTACGCAGGCGCTCCAGTTCTTGCCGGGGGGGCCGCCGGTTGCCTGGAACTCCAACGGGTTGAACTGGTAGACCACCACCGGGCGATCGCTGACCACGTGGAATGCGCTCGCCTTCGCCAGCACCGAGGTGAACGTGGTCGTCGGATCCTCCGGACCCTTGAGCGACGTGACCCAGGGAAGATACACCTTCTCGAGAGAGCCACCTTTGACGGTCACCTTCTGGTTGGTGCCCTGCGGACCGGTGACGGTGATGTTGGCGGTCTCGGTGCCGACGTTGGCGACGACGACTGCGAAGTCGAACACCGGGGCCACCAGGTTGGCGGTGACGGTCGGCCAGTAGTCGCACCCCACGTAGGTGCGCGATTTCGCCGCCTCTTCGCAGGTGACGGGGTCGCGGGAGCTGACGCCGGTGTCGGGCGTGTCGCCGAATCCGCCGCTGCTCTTGCCGCTGCTGCTGCCGTTGGGGTCGTCGAATCCGCCGCCCCCATTGCTACTGCTGCACGCCGCGAAGAGGGCGGCGGGCAAGACGGCCGCGGTTGCAAGCAGGAGCGCGCGGAGCGAGGCGACGGACTTCATGGTGCCGGAAGGCTACCACGCGCTTTCCCGGCGTCGACCGCCGGAAGGCTCGGATTCTGCCGCCCCTTTGCGCCAAAACGGCGCTGCGGCACGCCGATATTGCAACTTCGTCAGAAGGTTGCAGTGAGGGAGGCCAGCACCGACCGCCCGCTTTGCACGATGGTGCGCTGCCGGAACTCGGCGCTCGGCACCGAGTCGTAGCGCTGATCGGCGACGTTGTAGACGCCGATGGCGTAGCGCACGCCGAGCTTCTCGGCCTCGCCGGAGAACACCAGGTCCCAGATGACGCCGGCGTCGGTGAACCCCTGCTCGGTATTGGGCTGCCCCGCCGAGTCCAGCTTGTTCACCAGGTTGTCCGGCCGCGGCCCCTCGATGCTCACCCGGGTCATGGCCATGAGCGACCGACCGATGATCGGCACCGCGCCCTTGAACGAAGCCAGGTGCTCGGGTGAGTTCGGCACGCGTCGCAGGTCCGGTGCGCTCACGTAGCGCGCCCTGGAGAACGAATAGGAGGCGCTGGCCATCCAGCCCTGACGCCACTCGCGGCGAATCTCGGCCTCGCCACCCATGATGAGCACGTTGCCGTCGGAGTTGCGGTAGATGTCCTTGGGCTCTTCGCCGGCGGCCACGGTGGTCTTGCCCAGCTCGATGACCTTGGTGACGTAGTTCATGTACGCCGCGGCGGTGGCGGTGAGCGTCGGGGTGAAGCGGTGGGTGAACTCCACCTCGCCGGAGTACACCTCCTCCGGCTTCAGACCCTGCGACTTCGCTTGCGTCGAAGAGACGTAGTAGAGCTCGTACACCGCGGGGGTCTTGAAGGCCTTGCCGAGGAGCACCTTGAGGTTGCCACCGGTGTAGGGCTTGAAGATGGCGGCCACCCGCGGGTTGAAGGCCGGCAAGAACTCGAAGGTGTCGAGGTTGGAGAAATAGTCGAAGCGGGCGCCGGCCGAGACCTTGAAGCTCTTGCTGGCGGAGACGTCGGCGTTCAGGTAGCCGGCGAAGTTGTTGAACGGAACATTGAGGCTCGGGTTTCCGTTGGAGTCGGTGACCGCCGCGGCGGTGTCGTTGAAATCCCGGAGCTTGGCCTGGAAGTGGCGAATGAATTCGCCGCCCGCGGTGAGGCGAATGGCAGAATTGGGCGTGAACACCGCTCGCTGCTCGGCGCCCGCCCAGATGCCCTGGAAGAGCTCGCGGTCCGAGCCCTCGGGTCCGGAGTATGCGTAGAAGCCGGCGAAGTTGTAGAGGTTGACGTGCGCGCGGCTGAGGAGCTGCAGCTTCTCGCTCACCTGGGGCTCGAAGCGCGCCTCGATCATGCCGCGGGTGTCGCGAAAGCGCGTGCGCGAGTCGCCGAACACCGTGCCGTACTCGCCGGTGGGCAGCGTCTTGCTGCGCGAGGTGAGGAACCACTGCGCGGTGAACGACTTGTACCAGACGCGTCCGTTGATGGTGCCCGCGCGAAAGCCGTCGACTCCGCGCGCGTTACCGTCGACCGGAAGGCCGTTGGCCCCGAGCTCGGGGTTGGGCTTGGTGGGGTCGGCGACGTACTCCGGAAAGTAGAAGTCGCGGCCCGCGCCGTAGGCGCCGGAGACGCTGGTCCACATGCCGGCGTCCTTGCTGAATCGGTAGTAGCCGGTGGCTCGAGCGCGGCCCACGCCGTAGTCGGCGGTGGATACGCTGCCTTCGGCGAACGAAGGAAGGCTGCGCGGGCGGGTGACGAGGTTGATGACGCCGAAGAACGCGCTGGTGCCGTAGAGCACCGAACCCGGGCCGCGGACGATCTCGATGCGCTCCACGTCGTCGATGTCGACGCGGCCGTCGTAGCCGGCATACGAAGACCAGATGTAGTTGTCGTTGAGCGGCTGGCCGTCGAGCAGGATGAGCACGCGGTTGCCGTAATTTCCGGGGCGGGAGAAGCCGCGGAAGCCCACCGTCTGGTAGCTGCGGTCGTCGGAGAGATACAGGCCGCGCACGCCGCGCACCGCCTCGGCGACGGTGGGATAGCCCATGGCCCGGAGCTCGTCGCGCGAGATGATGGAGACCGAGGCCGGTGCATCTTCCACCGATTCCGTCACGCGGGAGGCGGCGGTGACCTCTTCCTGCGAGGCCAGCTGCAGGTCGAGCTTGGTCTGGTCTTTCTTCGAGATGACGATGCTCTGCTCCACCGCGCGAAAGCCGCTGCGCGACACCTTGAGCTTGTGCTCGCCCACCTGCACCGCGAGCACCGCGGGCGTGAAGCCCATCGGCTGCCCGTCGATCTCGATGAGCGCATCGCGCACGTCGGCGTTCACCACCAGGGCCCCGGTCTCTGCCGAGAGCTTGGTGCGCACGGTGGCGGTCTGCTTGACCGGGATCTCGACGTTGTACTCGCTGGTGGCGAAACCCGGTTTGGTCACGTACACGACGTGCCGCCCGATGGGCGCCTCCACGGAGCAGGGCACGGTGCAGAGCGGTTCGCCGTTCTCCTCGTCGAGGCGCACCACGCCGCCCGGCTCGCCCTCGACCTTGAGCGTGCCCACCTGGCGCACCAGCTTGAGCTCGATCTTGCGCTCTTGCCCCACCGCGAGGTCCACGGCCTCGGTCTGTACCGGCTCGTAGCCGGGGAGCTCGACGATGATCTTGCGCTTGCCGGCCGCCAGACCGAGCACGCGGGGCGTGGTGCCGCGCGGACCGAGGTCACGGCGATCGAGGTACACGGTGGCGCCGGGCGGGTTGGTCTCCACCCGCAGAATGGCCACGCTGGGCGTGATGCGCGCGACGGCCTCTTCCACGCGCTTCCTCGCGGCCGGGTCCTTCTCGCCTTCGAGCGCGAGGACGTAGTAGCGGTAGGCTTCCGGGGCCTTCTTCAGCTGCTCGTAGGTGCGCGCGATGTTGAACACCACGTTCTTGTTGGGCACCAGGCGGTTCGACGCCAAGAAGTGCTCGAGCGCTCCCTGGAAGTCGCGGGCCTCGTAGCGATCGGCGCCGAGGTTGAACTGCAGATCGGCTTCGTCGGCGAGGTCGTCGGCCTGGGCCAGCGCGGGGGTGAAAGAAAGAAGCAGCGTGCAGACCAGAGAAACGACGTGCTGTCGTGCGCGACTCATCCAGGCTCCTCGACGCGATTGCGTGCGATCAGAAAAAGGCTCGATTCGAACTTCGGTTTGGGGCGCCGGGGCGAACCGGCATGCAGGGCTTCGTCGCGACTCATCGCTCTCGACGGATGTCGAGGCCGGGCGTTGCCGGAGGCGGCGTGGGGGCGGCGCTCGCGCTGGCGGTAGGCGCGGGGGCGCCGCCCTTCTTGGGGGGCCAAGGAGCCGCGCCCGCATGATTGCCGTGCGCGCTCGAGGCGCTGGGTGCGTCGTGAGTGGCGGGCGTGGTGACGGCCGGCCCTTGCGCCGCGACCGGCTGGTCTGCAGCGGGGGAGGCGATCGCCGCGGGCGTTCCGGTACCGGGCTCTTGCAAGCCGGTCTTCACCGGAGTGTTGCGCCCGGAGAATGCGCCCCAGGCGAGGCCGCCGCCGAGCAGCAAGATCGCCACCGGCGCCAGCATCCACCAGCGGGCCTTGGACGGCTCTTCGC
>JABFRG010000412.1 GCA_013141295.1 Polyangiaceae bacterium | reverse complement strand
GGATTGATCCAGATGGGGTTGAGCGGCCGCGGCCCAGCTGGAGCGCCACCCCCAGCTCGAGCTCCCAGGGCGCGGTGACCGTGCTCGGCAAGACGAAGGCACCGGCGCGCTGGATGGTGTCGGTGCTGCGGTTGGGGTTGAACACCGGCGCCGCCGAGATGCCCCCGCGAAAGGTGGCGCCGAAGCTGAATGGCAGCGTCTTGGGCTTCCAGATGGCGCCTGCCTCGGGGGCCACGCCGAGGAACGTGAGCACCTCGCGGCTCGGCTCGGTGCCGCCGAACTGCTGGATGCCGGTGGTGAGCGCGCGAATGCCGCCGCCGAGCACCAGCTGGTTGTCGAAGAACCCGTAGGCGGCCAGCGCCGTATAGCGGGTGAAGGTGACGGAGACGCCGGGGCGCACCGCCTGCGTCTCCGGCAGCTCCACGTCGTAGCGAAACGAGTCGATGCTCGCGGCGACGCCGAAATTTCCGAACTGCATCGACGCGCCGCCGTACAGGTTCAAGAACTGGCGGGTGCGGTCCACCGACGAGGCGCTGCCCCGGCTGCCGCGGTTCTGGAAATCGCTGCTGCCGAAGGAGCCGGGGAACGAGATTCCGGCGTCGACGTCGATGTCGAACCAGCGGACGCTGAACATGTTGCGCATGGCCGGAGCCGCGGCGTTGGCCGCGCTGCCGTCGAGGGAGGACGCCTGGGCGGTGTTGGCGCCGGCCAGCGACATGACGCGGTTTGGCGCCAGGAGCGGGCCGTTGTACAGCTCGAGCGCGTAGTCGTTGGTGGTGAGCGCCGGCTTCTGCGCGTGGGCGCTGGAGGCGAGCGTCAGCCCGAGCGCGAAACCCGCAACAGAAAGCGCGCGAGCGGCTCGGCGTCGACCTTCGCGGTGGAGAGCAGCATGTCGAGCACCTTCTTCCCGAGCTTGGCGAACTCGAGCAGCTGCTTCACCCGCTCCCGCTGCAGCTCCGCGCGCTTGGCCACCACCGGATCGCCCGATCGGGCCTGGGTGTCGAGGTGATGAATCGCCTCCTCGAAGGCATCGATGGCGAAGGAGATCTCCGCCTTCTCGCGCTCGTTGAAGACCCGCGAGATCATCCGCCACAGCTGGACCTCGGCCGCGAAGAAGTCTTTCCGCTCCCCCTGCACCCACACTTTGCGCACCACTCCCCAGCGAAGTAGCTCGATCAGGGTCATGCTGACGGCGCCGGTCGACAGGTGAAGGAATTTGCGAAGCTCCTCGGCGGAAAGCGGATCGGGGGACAGGTATAACACGGCCCAGATGCGACCCATGTTCCGCTTGAAGCCCCAAAACTCGATGAGGCGACCGATGACGTCGCTCACGATTGCTTCGGCCGGACCGAGCTTCTCCCTCTCTTTGTCCTTCGCCACCGCATCGATCGTGTACGGCGGGTCTTCCGAAGATGCAAGCGGGGTGGGCTCGATGGACATGGGGTGACCTCAGAGCACGCGGATGGTCAGGTCTTCGGCCACCTTGGCCAGGAGATCGCGGGCCGGCGATGCCGGCAGCGTCGCCAGTGCCGCAAGCGCCGCCTCCGTTTCCACGCGGGCCCGTGCGCGGACCCTATCGGCGGTCCCGAGCTCCCGAACGCGCGCTGCAATGCGGGTCATGGGGTCGGCGTCGCCGGCGCGGACTCGTTCTACCTCGGGCAAAAGTGACGGGTCGTCGCGGAGCGCAAGGATGAGCGGCAGGGTGATCTTCCCTTCGCCGAGGTCCGTGAACAGGGTCTTGCCGGTCCCCTGCCCTTCGTAGTCGATGACGTCGTCCACCAGCTGGAAGGCCACGCCGAGGTGACGGCCGAAGCGCGTGAGCGCCTCCTGTGCCTGCGCGCTCGCTCCCTGGGTACGCGCGCCCGCGGCGGCCGCCCAGCCGAAGAGCGACGCGGTCTTGTCCTCGACGATGCGAAAATAGGTCTCTTCCGACGGATCGAGCCGCGTGCGGCCACGCAGCTGGATGATCTCCCCCTCCACCAGCGCGCGCAGCGTGGAGAGCAGGTCGGGAAAACGCGCGGCGTCGGCCCGCTGTGCCACCTCCAGCGAGCGCACCAGCAGTAGATCGCCGGCGAGAACGCTCACGGCGTTCCCGTAGACCCGGCGCGCCACCGGCACGCCCCGGCGCTCCGCCGCGTCGTCGAGGACGTCGTCGTGCAGGAGCGTCGCCGTGTGGACCATCTCGGCCACCGCGGCGAGATCCAGCGCCGCCTCGCTCACGCCACCGAAGGCGCGGGCGGCCAGGAGCACCAGGAGCGGGCGCACGCGCTTGCCCCCGGCCAGCAGAAGGTGGCGCGCAGCGTCGGTGCCTGGCGCGACCCCTTTCTCCGACCAGCTCCGGAGCCGAGCTTCCACCTCTGCCAGATCCGACCCCACGAACCGGAGGGCATCCTCGAGGCGCGCCGCCGTGTGGGTCGGGGCGAGCCGGGCCGGCTCCCGTAGGTTGCTCAAGGCTTGTTGCAGGGCGTCCACGTGTCTCCTTCGAAACTTTCAAAAGTTTCTGAAACTATTGTGGGGAAAGTGCGCCCCGCCGTCAAGCGTGAGGCCCCGAGAGATCCGCTGAAAAGCGTGCTATCTGCTGGGTGTGGCCGACGAAAGCACCGGAAAAGCTCCCGCCGCGGGCGACGCGGACCCGCAGGAACGGGCAAAAGCCCGAGGAAAACGCATCGCGTTCCTCATCTTCGGGCTTTTCGCCGCGTGGTTCATCATCTCCAGCACCTACCAGATCACCAAGCACGCCCTCTTTCCGTAGGGGCGTAGCCCGGATTATTCATGGTTCCGGGGCTGCATGTCGCGATGCATCGGGAAATCTCGGGCGTACGGCGGTTCTCGACCCTGCGAAGGAACATCAGTCCGTCTCGGGTCTGCGATCCGGCGTGCGCCCGTCTTTCCCGCGCCTCGCGCCATTCGCCAACCGGCCCATGAATAATCCGGGCTAGCGGCGTGTGGTGAGGTATCGGCGAATCTCGCCGGGGATCGTGTGGTAAGGAAGGTCGCGCATGGAAAGTCCGACCTTCGACGCGCTCCCGCTATCCAAAGAAGTCCGCAGGGCCATCGACGAGCTTGGCTACGCCAGCCCGACGCCCGTCCAGATCGCGGTCTTCGAGCCGGCGAGCCGGGGCAAGGACATGGTCGTGCAGGCCCGCACCGGCACCGGCAAGACGGCGGCCTTCGGTCTGCCCATCGTCGACTCGCTCATCAAGCGCTCGGTGCGTGCGGCCCAGGCGCTCATCCTCGCCCCCACCCGTGAGCTCGCGCTCCAGGTCTCGGCGGAGATCAGCAAGCTCGGCAAGTACCGCGACGTCTCGGTGGTGGCCATCTACGGCGGCGCCGCCATGGGCCCCCAGGTGGAGGCGCTGGCTTCCGGCGCGCAGGTCATCGCCGGCACCCCCGGTCGCGTGCTCGATCACCTTCGCCGCGGCACCCTCGACCCGTCGAACATCCGCATCCTCGTCCTCGACGAGGCCGACGAGATGCTCTCCATGGGCTTCGCCCGCGAGCTCCACGCCATCCTGGAGCAGCTCCCGAAGGACCGTCAGGGTCTCTTCTTCAGCGCCACCGTCCCCCCGGAAATCGAGCGCCTCGCGCTCTCGCGCCTGAAGGAGCCGGAGTTCGTCACCCTCTCGTCGGACCAGGTCGGCGCCCTCGAGATCGAGCACTACGTCTACCACGTGCCCGGCGACAAGCGCGAAGCCATCCTCAAGGTCATCGACGTCGAGAACCCCGAGAGCGCCATCATCTTCTGCAACACGAAGGACGAGACCGAGCGGGTCGCCGAGCTCTTGCAGAGCAAGGGCTACGCGGCCGACTGGCTCAACGGCGATCTCGAGCAGCGGGATCGTGAGCGCGTCATGTCGGCCACCCGCGAGGGCAAGCTGCGCTTCCTCGTGTGCACCGACGTCGCGTCGCGAGGCATCGACATCTCGCACCTCACGCACGTCATCAACTTCGACTTTCCGGAGTCCACCGAAGCCTACGTGCACCGAACGGGCCGCACCGGCCGCGCGGGCCGCACCGGCACCGCCATCTCGCTGGTGAGCCCCAAGGACATCGGCAACCTGTACCTGCTCCGCCTCACCTACAAGCTGCGGCCGGTGGAGCGAAAGCTCCCGAGCGAGCGCGAGGTGAAGACCCGCGTGGAGCAAGACGTGGTGGACATGTTCGCCCAAGCCTTCGCCGAGCAGGGCAAGGACGACGACGATCTCGCCATCGCACAGCGCCTGCTCACCCACGACGCGCACCTCCAGATCATCGCCGGCATGATCCGCACGCACCTCGGCGCCAAGGCCGAGGGAACCACGCGGGCCACCGAAGAACGCCGTGGCCGCATGCCGCCCAAGGTCGTTCCGCCGCCGGAGCCCGCGCGCAAGGCGGAGCCGGAAGGGCTGCCGCGCACGGTTCGCGAAGCGCCCCGCCCGCCCCGCGCCAATGGCCCGAGCGCTCCTTCGGCTTCGGCGGAGCGCCCCGCGCGCGCCGACCGCAGCGATCGCACCG
>JABFRG010000227.1 GCA_013141295.1 Polyangiaceae bacterium | reverse complement strand
GGTGGTGAAGGCCAGCCGGAACCGAAGTACCTCTCGGGCGCGGGAGGCAGCGGCGGCGGTGGGGCCGGGCGCATTCGCATCAACAGCGTCGGGGCCGCGCAGATCGCCGGCATCGTGTCGCCCTCGGCGGGCACGCCGTGCTTCACCCAAGGCAAGCTCGCGAACTGATCCGGCTTCCTTGCGATGCGCCACGGGCTACCCCGCTCGTGGCGCTGCGCGTGGGCCAGCTACTTCGTGGGTCGGGTCTTCGTCGCCGACTGAGCCCTGCGGGGCGCTTTCGGCAGCCGCGGCGCGACCCAGTTCTCGGAGAGCCATTCCAGGGAGACCGCCGACGCGCGCAGCTCGGCGTCGATGGCGCGGGCGGCCTTGCCCTTCTTCTTGGCGCCGTAGGCGCGTGCATACAGCACCCAGTTGGAGAGCTCGTAGCGGTGGAGCAGCGGCGCGAACGGGTGCTTGTCGAAGCGGCCGAGCACCGCCAGCGCGTCGTCGGCGCCTTCGGCCTTGAAGAGCGCCATGCTGGCGTCGAAGAGCAGCTCGCGCAGGGCCTCGAAGGCCGCCGCGGGCTCGCTGGCGATGGTCTCGAGGAGCGCGTGAAAGGCCTTGGGCCCGAGGCCCGACGCGTCGGCGGCTTCGGCCATGGCGGGGACCTGCGTCTCCAGGAACGACGAGCGACCGCGGCGCCCGAGGAGACGCCCCACAAGGTACAGATCGAAGGCGCTGGCGATGGATTCACCCAGGAACAGCCCGGCCGGCGAGAGCGGCCCGGGCCCCAGCGCGCAGGCAGTCAGGTGATGCCAGGCCACGTGCGCCACCACGTCGGCGGGGATCGACCGCTGGCTCAGCACGTCGCCACCTTCGCTCGCGCCCCAGAACGTGAGATTCAAGAGGAGCGCGCGATCCCATCGACCCTCGAGCGTCTTGGGCAGCACCCGAAAACGATAGGCATCGGCCACCAGGATGGACTTCAGCTCCGCGTAAAGCTGCACGTCGCGCAGCGCGCGCTCGTCTTCGATGGTGAGGTCCGTGAGGCGACAGGAAGAAAGCGGCATCGCCGATTCCTATCACAGATGCGCGGGCGCTACTCGAGGAGGGCCAGGAGCTCGGCGCGGGTGATGCCCGCCGCGTGCTCGGCCTCGCCCAACGCCACGTCGGCCAGCGCGCGCTTTCGCCCCTGGAGCGCGAAGATGCGCTCTTCGACCGTGTCTTTGGCCACCAGGCGATAGACGATGACCGGGCGATCCTGACCGATGCGGTGGGCGCGGTCGGCCGCCTGATCTTCCACCGCGGGGTTCCACCACGGATCGAGCAGGAAGACGTGATCGGCGGCGGTGAGGTTGAGACCGGTGCCGCCGGCCTTGAGCGACACCAGCATGACCGGCGGGCCGTTGGCGCTCTGGAAGGTGTTCACCACGGTGGCGCGATCGCGGGTCGAGCCGTCGAGGCGCGTGAAGGCGATCTTGGCGTTGTCGAGGTGCGGCTCCACCAGATCGAGCAGGCCGGTCCACTGGGAGAAGACCAGGGCCTTGTGACCGTCGGCCACCACTTCCTCGAGAGCTTCCAGCAACCGCTCCACCTTGGAGGAAGTGGTCGCGCTCTGCCCCGGCACCAGCTGCGGGTGACAGGAAGCCTGCCGGAGACGGAGCAATGCTTCGAGCGCCGCCAGCACGCTGCCGCCTTGCGAGAGCTTCTCCGCGACCTCCTTCTTGGTGGCCACGCGCACCGCGTCGTAGACGCTGCGCTCGGTCTCGTCGAGCTCCACGTGGAGCACGGCTTCGGTGCGCGGCGGCAGCTCGGGGAGCACGTCGCGCTTCATGCGGCGGAGCACGAATGGCCGAATCTTCGCCCGGAGGCGCTGCGCGGCCTCGCGATTGCCGGTGGAAATAGGGCTCGCGTAGCGCTCGTCGAAATCGCTCCGCCCACCCAGGAGGCCGGGGTTGGCAAAGTGCATGAGGCTCCACAGCTCCTCGAGCCGGTTCTCCACCGGCGTACCGGAGAGGGCGATGCGGAACGCGCCGGAGAGGGCGAAGGCGGCGCGGGCGGTCTGGCTGCCGGGGTTCTTGATGGCCTGCGCTTCGTCGAGCACCACGATGTCCCAGTCGATGTCGGCGAGCGCCGACGTATCGAGCCGGAGCATCGCGTACGTGGTGAGCGTGACGTCGGCGTTCTCGTCGAGCTCGCGCCGGGCGCCGTGATAGATCTCCGTGCGCAGGCCGGGCCGGAACCGCTCGATTTCCGCGGCCCAGTTGTGCACCACGCTCTTGGGGCACACCACCAAGGTGCGGCCCGAGAGCACGCAGATGGTCTGCAGCGTCTTGCCGAGACCCATGTCGTCGGCGAGCACCGCGCCGAGCTCGGCGTTCTTCAGGAACGAGAGCCAGTCGACGCCGGTGCGCTGGTAGCTTCGGAGATCGGCGTTCAGACCCTTGGGGAGCGCCACCTGGGGAATGCCGACGAAGTCGTGGAGCAGCGGCGCCAGCTTGTCGAGGCCCATGGGCTTCGGTGCTTCGAGCTCCTCGCAGAGGGCTCCGAGCTCCGGTAGTGCCGCGGTGGTGAGCTTCTTGTCGGCGCCGCGCGCGGCCAGCAGATCGGCCACCCGGAAGCCGTGCTTCTCGAGCCAGTTGGTGGGGAGCGGCGCCCATCCTCCGCCCTCGAGCGGCACCAGATCGAGTCCGTCGCGGAACGCGCGCATGACGGTGGCGGCGTCGGCGTGGCGCGGGGCGCCGTCTTCGCCTTCGAACTCGAAGAGCACGTCGAAGGTGCCGTTGTCGGTGATGAGCCGGGGCACCAGCTCGCGCTGCTCGAATACCGGCGAGGCGTGGCCGTGGCGCTCCTGGAATGCGCGCAGCTTCGCGGCGAAGCGAATGGCCTCGACGCCGTCGAAGTCGACCCGGCGACCCGGCACCAGGTGGAGCTCGTCGCGCAGAAGGTGAATCCACTCGCGCTCCTCGCTGGGGCGGCGAATGGGAATGTCGGCGCCCAGCTGCACCAGCCGCTCGCCGTCGACGCGCGCGATGGGCGGCTCGCCGTACACCAGCGTCGGCAGGATCGACAGCGTGTGGCCGTGGTGCGAGAGGTCCATGGCGATGCGGGGCTTCGCATCGGGCCGCGGGCGGGGGAGCTTCTTGGTGGCGACGGTGACCGTGAGCTTCTTCTCGAGCTCCGGAAGAATCTGGGTGACCAGCTCGGTGGTGCTGGTGGCGGGAAAGGTGCGGAGCAGCGGCAGCCGGTCGAGCAAGTCGCCGGTGGTGGCGATCTCGCCCAGCGGGTGGAGCACGCCGGCGACGCGGGCAACCCCCTTGGCCACCACCGCCTCGATGGCGGGATCCTTCTCGATGCGCAGCACGAAGCCGCCGCCGGGGCCATCTTCGACCCGGGCCGAGGGCAGGATGGGCTCGCCCGACGTCTGCACCGGGGCGCCCTCGAAGGTCACCTCCGCGTCCGACGAGATGGCCGAGAGCAGGACCCCGATGCGGTCGATGGGCACGAGCTCCCGCGCTGGCGAGCCCAGCATGCGGTCGACCCGGATGTCTTCGTGGGTGGGCGTGATGGGCAGCTTGCCCTTGGCCATGTCGGGCGACAGGCCGCCGCCCATGCGATCTTCACGGCCGTCGGCGTGGACGATGAAGCGCTGCACCGTGAGCAGCTTGTTCTTGGTCGCCAGCCGGTAGACGAGCTTGGCCGCGGGGGCCTTGGGCGGCTCGGCTGCGCCCTCGGTGGTGGTCGAGGCCGAAGCGGCGCTGGCGATGGCCGCTGCCACCACGTGGGCGCAAGGGTCCACGCGGCTTCCGCAGTCGCAGGACCACTCGAGATCGCTCGTGTAGAGGGTCACGGTGGGCGCGACGCCCTGGCCGGCGCCCTTGACCCGGAGCGTGAGCTCGCCTTTGCCGCGGCCTTGCACGGTAACAGCTTGCTCACGTGCGAGCTTGACGCCCTGCGACCACATCGCTGGAAGGCTCGCCTTGCGAACGGCGTCGAGGAGTTGCTTCATGCCGATTCCGGCCCACTCCTACACCACTTCGAACGGACGCGGGACGCCTTCTCGCGTTCCGGGTCGCGCGCGTCAGCGAAACTTGAGTGTGCCCGCGGCCAGACCGGCTGCGCCGCCGCCCGCGCGTATTCCGTACGCTTGGAGCGTGACGGTGAGGTCCCATCCCGCTAGTGTCTGAACCTTTCGGCTTTCGGCCGACACGACGATGCTGGTGGTGGCGGCGCCCAGCGCCTGCACCGAAGCGAGCACCTGAGCCGGAACCGCGCCCCGGCCCGCGCCCGCCGGAAACGCGCACCGCGCCTGCACGCTCTTGCCGGTGCCGCCCGCGGAGATGGCCACCGCGACCTCTGCCGCCGGGGTCGAGCCCCACGCCACCGCGAGGTCCTGCGAAGTGCTGGTGCTCACGCTCGACTGCGCGTCGAACACCGGTGCGCTCACGGACACGCTGCTGGGCGCCACCAAGGCCACGTCGAAGGCGGGCGCACCGGTGTTCGACGCGCAGTCGAGCGTGAGCACC
>JABFRG010000735.1 GCA_013141295.1 Polyangiaceae bacterium | reverse complement strand
TGCGTGATCTGCGCGTCCGCTCGTCGGCGAAGCGCGACACCATCATTCCCGCGTGGTCGAACGACGTGGGCGACGAGCGGACGCGCAGATCACGCAAGCCCAAGATCCCTCCCGGCCGGAGCGTTCGCCCGAACGACGTCACGTCGCTGAGGGTCACGTGCAGGCTCGCCTGGCGGGAGGGGCGTGTGTCGCGCCCGCGGATCTTGCGGTCGAGATACAACGCCGCCAGGGCCACGTCGTTGTGCCCGGTTGCCCGCGCCGCCCGCTGCAGCTCGGCGAGTGTGTCCGGATGGTGGGCCCGGACGATCTGCCGCCGCGGCACCGACACCACACAGGTATCGGCCCGGAACGACGCGCTGGCAGCGCCGAGGCCCGGCCTCGCGCGCACGAACATCATGCCCACTTCTTCCGGCGGCGCCTCGAAGTGCGCGCTGTTGTAGGCGTTCATTGCCGAGAGCAGCGCGGAAGCGATGAGCTGCGAGACGGTGACGCCGAGCGCCCGTGCGTGTCGGGCCACCTGCGCATGGGGCACCGATCGCTCCAGGAAGACCACTGGCTCCCGGGGAAGCGGCCCCTGCGGCTGGTAGTCGCAGAGCAAGCTCACCGCGGGGACCCGGGGGCGCAGCTGCACCCCGCGCAGCCAGGTCAGTGCTCGCTTCGCCGGGGTCGACTTTCGCGCCGCTCGTGGCGCGAACGCTTCGCCCGCCAGAGCTTGCGCGAAGTCGCGCAGGAGACCGAAGCCCGAAGTGGCGTCGAACACCGCGTGATGCACCTTGAGCACGAGCTGCGCGGGCGAGCTCGCGGCATACACCTCCAGCGGTAGCTCCCATCGCATGTCGAGTGGGGTGCTCAGCAGCCGTTGTTCGAAGGCTTGCAGAACGCCCGGCGGGAGCTCTTGCACGCCGCCTCGTTCGACCCATTCCGAGACGCGCACCGGCCTGAGCTCCACCGGAACGCCCCATCGGTACCGCACCAGACTTCGCAGTCGCGGGTGTCGCTCCAGCGTCCGTTCGATGGCTTCGCGCAGCCGGTCGGCCGGCGGCAGCGCGTCGAGCGTCAAGGTCGCCACCACGTACGACGGCTTGTGAAAGCCGTCGATGAACACCTTCTCGTAGAGCGTCGTGCGCATGGTCAGTCGCCCCTTCGACGGAGCGAAACGGTCACGCCATGGCGGGGGCGCAGCGTCACGAACGGCGCCGGTGCCAGGTCTTGCCCGGGATGAAGCTCGACCTCGTGGGCGCGCAGCCAGTGGGCCAGCATGATCTGCAGCTCGAGGCGCGCGAATGACTGCCCTATGCACGTGCGGGGGCCAGCGCCGAACGGTATGTACGAGAAGGCGGCGGGAGCGCGCTGCAAGAAGCGCGACGGATCGAAGGCTTCCGGATGGGGAAATAAGGCACGGTCGCGGTGCGTCGCCCAGGGCACCACCATCACCAAGCTCCCGGCCGGGATCGCGAACCCGCCGATGGTGTCGTCCCGGGTCGGCGCGCGACCGAAGCTCCAGGCAGGCGGATAGAGTCGCAGGGTCTCGTCGACCACCGCCATGAGCCGGGGCAATTGCGACAGATCGGCCACGGAAAGAGGACCCTCGGGCGCCGCCTCCAGCTCCTGTCGCACGAGCGCAAGCTCCGCCGGGTGGGTCGACAGGAGCACGAGGGCCCAGGTCAGCGCGTTGGCGCTGGTTTCGTGGCCCGCGACGATGAGCGTGACCAGCTCGTCGATGATCTGCTCTCGGGGCAGGGGGCGGCCGTCGTCTGCGCCCCGGGCCGCGAGCAGCAAGCCCAGGACGTCCGGCTCGCGGGTGTGGGGCGAACGCGCGCGCGCGTCCACGAGTGCTCCGAGAAGACTCCGGATGCGCCTGCGCGCCCGCCGCATGCGCAAGTGCTCGGGGGTCGGCACCGCGAAGGGCAGGGTGAACGCGGCGGTGATGCGACGATTGGCGCCCGCCTGCAGAGCCCCGATGGCTTCGGCGATGGCGTGGTGCTCCGCGCGGAGATCCGTCCCCAACACGGCGCGGCCCACCACCTCGAGCGTCGCGCGCATGGCGACGCGATCCAGTTGCACCGGACCGGTGCCCATCTGCGCGGTCCAGCGCTGCGCCACGTCGTTCATGATGCGCACCTGGCTCGCCAGGCTCTGCCGGTGAAACGCGGGTTGCACCACCCGCCGCTGCGCGATCCACTCGGCGCCGCTGCTGGTGATGAGGCCGTTGCCGAGGAAGATGCGCAGCGTGCGATATCCGTGGGTCTCCTTGCCGTAGATGCCCTCGGGATCGGAGAGCACCTGGCGAATGGCCTCCGGTGCAAAGACCACGTGCGCTTCCCGGCGGCCCACGCGAAAGCGCACCACCGGCCCGTGCTCGTGCATCCAGTGGACCAGCGTGCCCAGCGGATCCCGCGCGAGAATGCGCGCGTGGCCCACGAGCGGCTCCGCCTTGGGGAGGGGCGCGAGCTTCACGGCGTGCCTCCGGCCGGCATCTTGGTGGCGAAGTGCCGACGGAAGACCACGCGCTCGAGCCACGGAGCTTCGGAGAGCAAGCCGGTGCGCTGGGGCTCCCAGAACGGGGCTTGTACGACCGGGACGAGCTCACCCTCGACGCGGCCATGACCGCCGAAGCGCAAGGAGACCATGCCCGCGAAGCGCGACCAAATGGTGCGATCGCCCCCCACGAAGTCGCCGAGCGACCAAGAGACCCAGCGCCCGTCGTGTTGCTCGCTCGGTTGCAGGAGGTGCGGGTGATGCCCGACGATGGCCGACACACCGGCCTCGAAGAGGCCATCGGCGCATGCGCGCTGTTCCTTCGTGGGGTGGTGCTCGTGCTCGTGGCCCCAGTGAAGCAGCGCGACGATGTGCGAGGCGCCCTTCGCCCGCAGGCTCATCACCAGCTCTTCCACCCGCTGGCGCTCGACGCGATAGGGCACGCCGTCGAAGCGCAGATGGCTGGGGTCCGCGCCGCCGCGGTTGCTTCCGTAGGTCACGGCGAAGAGGCCGACCCGGTGTGCGCCCAGGTCGAGCGTCGCGACGCCGAGCTCCCGCCGCGCGTCGCCCACCACCTGGATGCCCGCCGCCACGGCCCGGGCGACGGTCCGCGCGAACCCTTCCGGGCCATCGTCCAGCGTGTGGTTGTTGGCGACGCTCGCGCAGACCCGCGCGCAGGAGCTGGCGAGCTGGCGCAGCGCGGCGGCGTCGAAGCGCGACACCCAATCGGGATTCTCCGGCGCCCGGGCATAGTCCCGGAGCTGGCGGATCCCTCGCCGTGTCTGGAGCGGCGCGATGGCGTGCCCGCGGTCGCCCACGGTGCCCTCGAGATTGAAGACGAAGGCCTCGGCCTTCGCGATGCGCGCTCGGAGTCGGTCACTCAGCATCGCGACGGAGCCGGAATGGAGCGCGTCGCCCGCGAAGAGCACCTCTCCGCCCGAAGTGGCTGCGGGAGGGGCGCGACGGGGCTGCGCGGAGCGGAGGAGATCGCCGTCGGTGCCCAGCATCTTGGCCACGAACGCTGCCTTCGCGAAGGGGCCCACCATGCGGACGAAGGTCTCGCCTCGGGCGGCGAAGGGCTCGTGCCGCGTGCGCTGGGCGAGCGCGGGATGCGCGCGTTCGAGATGCGAGAAGAGCGGCCCCGTTCCCCGCGCCAGCGCGAGCTGGGCCAGATCGGCCGTTCGGCCCACCGCCGCGCGCCAGGGTTCAACCCCCATCGGCGTCCAGGGCGTGGACCAGGTCGGCCACCGTCCGCAGCTCGTACATCTGCGTTTGATCGATGACGCGCCCCAGGCGGTCCTCGAGGTCGATCACCACGCCGATCATCTCCACCGACGGTATCGCCAACGAAACCAGCGAGACCTCCTCGGGCGGTGCGGTGAGGAGCCGCGGCTCCGTGGTCGCCTCCGCCAGGACCTCACGAACGATCTGCAGCAATGCTTGGTTCATCGATCCCTCCCGATTTCGCCGCGCAGCAGGGGCGAAGGGCGCCCCTTGCGTGCCCGCGCGCGCTCCAGGCGCAGGGCTCCGAAAACGACCTTCTTGTGGGTCTCGCGGGTGCCACCGGCGATCTGCGCGCAGAGTGCATCTTGCACGAAGTCGCCGTAGCGACGGTCCGCTTGCACGCCGTAGGAGCCGTGCACCTCGATGCCGGCCTGGAAGACGTGCAGCGCGGCGTCCGCGGCGGTGGCCTTGGCCAGCGATGCGATGGCGGGCTCCGGCCTCCCGGCGGCGATGTCGGCGATGGCTCGCTCCGCGAGGTGTCGCGCGTGGAGCATCCGGTCGAAGCCGGAGACGATCTTCTCCTGAACGTACTGGAACTCGTGCAGCGGCTTCTGGAACTGCGCTCGGCGCTCCACGTGGTCGAGGCACTCGCCCAGCACGCGTTCCATCTTTCCGAGGAGCGGCCAAGGCGCCAGGGCGCGCTCCCGCAGGAACGCCAGGTCGAGGAGGGCCTTGCCGTCGGTCGGTCGACCGAGCCGCCGCTCGCTGGGCAAGCGAACGTCGTCGAACCAGAGCTCTCCGGTG
>JABFRG010001248.1 GCA_013141295.1 Polyangiaceae bacterium | reverse complement strand
ACGACAACTACAAACGACAACTACGACGACCGACGACAACTACCCGACGGAAACGACGATGAACCCTGGTGGCCACCTGCAAGAATAGTTGACGCCAACCTGCAAGAATAGTTGACGCCAATCAGTGCGCCTCTCGAACGGCGCTGCGCTCTCGGTCGAAGCGATCTACGAAGGCGCCTTCGACGTGCCGGGAGATGCACCGCGACCGGCCGACGCACGAACCGGCGACGATTGAAGCGGGGTGCCTTGGCCCAGTGAGGCTTCGGTGCGCGGACGGGCGCCCCGCCGAGAGCTTGGCCCCCGCGGAAGTTACGCCCCGTACGTCTGCGACGGATGCTTCACGATCGAACGCGCGCCACCTCCTTTGCCATCTTCCCGGTGAGGACCAGGCGGAGCATCCTGAGCTCGGCGCGCGCATGCCAGGCGTGGTTCTTCCACGGCGTGGTCACGTTCTTCTCGAAGACGCGGTGGCTCGTCTGGGCGATGGCGTAGTCGGCGAGCGGCGCGAGGAAGATGAGCGCGGCGCGCCTCGTCACGATACCGCCGATGACGAGCGCGCCGAAGGTGAGCGTGGCGACGGCGTGGAGCCGCTGCGTCTCCGGCCTCGAGTGCAGGCTCACGTAGTGCGGCCAGAACTCCTCGAACGATTCCACGGCGTACGGATCAAGCATGTTCACGATCCTCCTTGGGTGAGCGCGTGAGCGCCGCGTCGATCGCGGCGAGCGCTTGGGTCGTCGCCGAGCGGACGCGCGTGCGCGGGGTGAACGTGACGAGGCGCCGAACGTCCGCGGGCGCCACCCGTCGGCACCGGAGACCGAGCCCGAGGTGCTCGAGCCACGCCGCGTTGAGCTCTTGTTCTCCTTGATGACGAATCGGACAGCTCAAGATCGGCTTTCCGAGGACCGTCGCCTCGGCGAGGGTCATGAACCCACCGTTCGTGACGACGGCGCGCGCGCTCGCGAGATCTTCGACGAAGCGCTCCTCGTCGAAGGCGCGATACTCGACGTTCCGCTGTGGTGGGCGCGCGCCGAGCCCGTAGACGCGAAAGGAGATCTCCTTCGTATCACGCAGCGCATCCTCGAGGCGGCGATCGCCCATCGCCGTCTGGTACACGAGGACGTGCTCGCCGCGCGTCGGGCGGGCCTGCTCGAGCGCGGGTCGCACGATGGGGCCGAGGAGCGTCGTCGACCCGCGCACGCTTCGTAGCGGCTCCGGAAAATAGAACGACGTCACCAGGTAGCGGTCGCACCGCGGGAGCTTCCTCCGCACGAGCGAGTGCGTGAGCCCGAAGTCGTACGAGACCCGCGCCGTGACGGCGCGCGGGTGATGGAAGCGCGTCACGACGTGATGGTGGTCGAGCGAGATCACGCGACATCCGAGGGCGCGCCCGATCGTGTAGCTGAACGAGTCGAAATCGGAGATCACCGCCTCGGGCGCGAAGTCGAGGACATCGGTCAGAGCGCGCGCGGTGTTCCCGCAGAGCGCCGGGAGCGCACGCCGGGCGTTGAGGAGGAGCGTCTCGATGCGCTGCGCGGCACCGTCGCGGTAGCGAATCGCGAGCCCTTCGATCGGGACGACGTCGAACCCGAGCCCCGCGAACAGCGCTCGTGCCCGCGCGGACGCCGCGACGAGGACGTGGTGGCCGGCGGCGACGAGGTGCGGCAGAACCACGCGGGCGCGCATCGTGTGCCCGAGCCCTTCCCCGGTGATGCCGTAGAGAATCCGCATCAGCGGGCCTCTTCGTCGTCCACGATGCGCGCCGGCAGCATCGCCGTCCGGTGAACCACGGCGTGTGAGCCCGATTCCAGCGACTCGACGTTGAAGCTCCCCAGGTGAAACGACACATTCATGCGGAGAAGAACCACACGGCACGCGCGTTTGTTCGCGCCGCTGGTGGAAGCTGACGAAGTCATGACGAATCCCTAGAAAGGAAGCGCGCCGTCTCCCGCCGCCGCCGAGATGCGGGTCTCACTTCACGGTGAGGGTGGTGCTCGCGGCGAGGTCATTCTTCGCGTCGTCCTCCCACGGGGTGCCCACGTGGAGTCGATAAACACCGCGTCGCAGCGGGCCGGCCGGCCCCTCGGAGCACTCGGCATCGTTTCGAATGACCACCGCGGTATAGCGAAGGCGCTTCTTGGCCACGCCCTTCGGCGCGAGAAATACCCGCGCCACCGCGTGGGGGCAGCTCATGCCCTTGAGGCAGCTCGCGAGCGACACGTAGTCGGCGCGTTTGCCGGCGCCGTCGAAGGCGGATAGGGGAAAGGCGTGCGCGTCACCGCACGAGACGTCTACGTCGAAGATGGCCTCGGCGTTGCCGGTGTTGGTGATGGTGAGCGTCACGTCGCCGGTCTCGCCAGGCGCGATGGGGGCCGCGGTGGCGGAGAGCCGCAACGCCGCCATGTTGACGAAGACGCCCTTCGCCAGCACCGGGTGGTCGCACTTTCCGCCGGCGATGATCTGGTCGAGATCGAGGGCGGCACCGCGGCACGCGGGGTCGAGGGCGACGATGGGAGGCGGCGCGCTCTCGCTGGACGTGCTGGGGCTGCCCTGGTCACTGCGGCTTGATGCAGTCGGCGAGGCCGGCCTTGTCGCCGCACGCCACGGCCTGGGCGCACTTCGTCTGTCCGGTGGTCGGTCGCGAATCGCTGCACAGCTGCTGGCAGCCCGCCTCGGGCGAGGGATCGCCGCAGTTCTTCTCGTGAGCGACGCACTTGCTCTGGCAGTCCAGGTCCGGGAGGCAGGCCATCAGCCCGTCGTTGTCTCCGCATTCGACCTTCTTCGCGCAGGCGACCTCCCAGGCGAGAGGCTTGTACGTCGTGCACGTCTGCTCGCAGAAGCTTTGGGGCGAGGGAGCGCCGCAGCCCGTCTCGTGGGCCACGCACTGGTCGACACACGTCGAGGCGCCGCTGCTCGTGCTGCTGCTTCCGCCGTCACTTCCGCCGCCGTTGCCCGCATTGTTGTTGTTGGTGCTGCTCGAGCACGCTGCCATCGCAAACGACACCACCGCGACGAACATGTATTTCATGCGCAGCGCTCTGACAGTCTCGCGTGGGGTGCGCGGTGCGGCCAACTTCCATCTGTACCGGAGGCGGGCCTTGATTTGGGTCGTGAGAAGGGATGCACAGGCAAGTCGAACGCGGGTCTTCATGAGGATGGTCTCCAGGTCGGCGCCGGCCGACGGTTTCTGGCGGGACCTTCAGCAACCCGCGTACCGTCCCGCGAGGGCCGTCGGATGCCGTCCTTTGCGGCAAAGTGTGAGCTCGTGGGGAGTCCGCACGCGGGCTCGGGCGCGGGCGCCCCGGGCGCGCCCGCCGTCGCCGCGGGGCGCGAGCTCTGCTAAGCAGGAGCGGGTCGACGCGGCGAAGTTCCACTCCGGCATCCGCTTCGTCGCACCCGCCGCGCGGCACGCGGGCCACGACCTCGCGCTGCTCGAGGCTCGCAGTGAAGTCTACGCCCAAGCGTGTGCGCGCACGCCGCGCCGGTGGACGGTAGGTACGCGCAACTGGAGCCGGATCGGCTCTGTATTCCTCAACCAGGGCTCGTCTCGCGCTGGCATCCTGAACAACAAGCAAGACTGGCGGACCGGAGAGCGACTCACTGGCGACAACTACCTTGACACCCACCGGGGCGCCGCCGCCCGCGACCTTTCAGCCGCGGCCTCGAGCCGAAGGGGCCGGAAGGTGACGGCGCACGAGCGCGAGGAGCTCCTCGGGGCGGAAGGGCTTCTGGAGAACCGCCGTGACCCCCGGCGCATCCGCGACGAGCTCGTGGACGTCGAGATCGCCCGAGATCATGACGAACGGCGTTGCCCGTGGCAAGCGAGCCAAGAGCTCGAGCCCATTGAGGGCCGGCATGCGGTAGTCGCACACGACCAGCACCGCCTCGTGCTCCCGGAGGTAGTCGAGCGCCGCGCGCGCATCGGTGAAGGTCCGGACGTTGGCACCGGTCTTGGTCAACACGCGACGGAAGACGCTGCACACGGCGGCTTCGTCGTCCACGCAGACGATGGTGCTCACGCGCGCGCCGCCGGGAGCTTGAGCACGAAGCGCGTCGTCGGCGCCTCGGCCTCGTAGGTGAGCGTCCCGCCGTGGTGCTCGACGATGCTTCGGCTGATGCTGAGGCCGAGCCCGGTGCCTTCGCCGGCGACCTTGGTCGTGAAGAAGGGGCTGAAAACGCGGTCGGCGATCTCCTTCGGGATGCCGGGCCCGGAGTCGGACACGGTGATCGTGACGAATCCCTCGGGCTCGTCGCTGGAGCTGACGTGAACCCATCGGTCCTCCGCGTGCGCGACCGCGTCGCAGGCGTTGCTCAGCAGGTTCACGACCACTTGCGAAAGCTCGATGGGATGCCCCCAAATGCGCCGAGTCCCCTGATTCTCCCTCTCCACCGCAACGCCGACATCACGGATACGAGCGGCCATGAATAGAATCGCGTCCGCCACGAGGCGCCCGGGGTCCAGTGCCTCGCGACTGTCACCGCCCCCGTGCCTCGAAAACTTGCGCAGCCCATGCACGATCTTGCCTGCCCGCGCTGTTGCTTCCTCGATGGCAAGGAGTGCCTCCGCGGCCTCCTCGGTGTTGCCCTCCGCAAGGGACTCCCGGAGCGCGTATGCGTGGCCTCCGATGATCGTCAGGGGGTTGTTCAGTTCGTGGGCTATCCCCGCGGCCATCTCTCCGACCATGGCCAGCTTCGAGGCGTGGACGGAGTTTCTGCGCTCTTCCTCGACCTGCGCCTCGAGCGCGCGCTGTTGGGTGAGGTCTTCGATGAGAGACCAGATGCACGGGACACCGTCGCGCTCCACGATGAAGCCGTTGAGGCGTACCGGAACGAGGCGTCCGTCCTTGCGGATGAACTCTTTCTCGTAGGGGCCGTAGCGCTTGTTCGCCCGGAGGCTCTCGAGCTGCCTCTGCTCCTCGCCGTCGAACTTGCGAGGTGTCAGTTGCCAGTACGTGAGACCGCCATCTGCCTCCCGGCGCGAATACCCGATGATGTCGAGGAATGCCGGGTTCGACTTCAGCCAGAGCCCGTCCATGGTGCAGAGGTTGAGGCCGAGTGAGCTTTGCTCGAAGAGATCGCGAAGTAGCCCTTCACCTTCTCGCAAGCGCATCTGGGTTTCAACCTGGTGTGTGATGTTTTCCGCGTAGATGACGATGCCGCCGATGGTTCCGCCGTCCTCCCGCCAGGGCGCGGCGACCCATCGGACCTGCTCGCGGCCACCGTCCGCCCGCTGAAACGTGTCTTGGTCGTTGCGCTCCGTCGCCCCGGCGAGGCACCGCTGATGGATTTGTCGCCATTCCTCGGAAATCTCCGGGAAGACCTCATAGTGCACCCGCCCCACCAAGTTGCGGTTCTCCGCGACACCGTGCACCTCCGTGACCCACCGGCTGTTGTGGGCAAGGTACCGCATGTCGCGGTCGAAAACCGCCGCGCCGAGCGGAAGATTGCGTACGACCTCCGCCATCAGGCGTAGCTCCGTAGGGATGGGGAGTCGCGCGAGATGCTCCACGGCCGCTCAGCCTACCATCGCAAACGGGAGAGCGCGAGACGTGTACCTGCCTCGTCGGGGCAGACGTGCGGGGAGGTATGTCAACGCCGAATCACGGTCGGCCATGGGTGAATCGCCCTCGGCCCCGCTGGCAATCGCCACGATGCCGGAACGATGGGCGGGCCTCGGTTCTCTGGCGACCCAGGACGCCGCGCCGCAGAAACGGGTCTCGGTAGGCCGAGCTCGACGCGGACTCTCCGAAGGACCTCAGCGTGGTACGCTCTCGGCCTCATGGCTTTCCCAGCTTCGTCCACGGCCTGCGTCGCCTGGTCTCGAGTCGGCGACGCCCTCGCCGTCGGCTCGCTTCGTAACGCCTTCCTCTGGACCCGCACCGGTGCGCGAGTCCTCAAGAACACCAATCGCGCGCCCCTCTACGCGCTCGCCTTCTCACCGCAAGGGGAAATGCTCGCCTGCGGTTCGGAGTCGAAGACGACGAAGCTCGTCTCTCGCGGGGGCAAGGCGGTCGCGAGTCTGTCGGGGGATTCTGGCGTCGTGACCCACGTCTCGTTCGATCCGAGGGGGGAGCGCGTGCTGGCAGGCCGCGCCCTGTGGACCACTGGTGGCGAGGCCATCAAGCGCAAGACGTTCTCGATGATCTCGACGTTCGTGGACGACGAGACCATCCTCAGCGCAGGGCCCGTCTACGAAGAAGACCTCGTGCACCCGACGCTCTGCTGGATGACGCCGGAAGGCGAGGTGACGCGGAAGGTCCCGCTTGCAGCGCCGGTCCGGCACATCGTTACCGACGGTGAACACGTGGCAGTCAGCTACGCGGCCCGCATCAGCGTCTTCGATGCACGCGGCCTACGGCTTGGGGACTTCGAGCGCCACAAGTCGGGGCAAACGGTGTCGGGGCTCGCGCTCTCCGGCGCTCGGGTCGCGTCCGGTGGCTTTGGGGACACCGACATCTGGGTCACCGACTTCGCAGGAGCGCCGGCGATGCGGCTCCCGGGCTATGCGAGGCCCTTGCAGCACAACGGAATCGCGTTCGCCCCCCACGCGCCGCGGATCGTCGCGGCGCTCGGGGGGCCCCTGGCCCCGAGTGGCGGCGGCGATTGCGTCTGGCTGCACGATGTCGAGAGCGGACGTCGGGTGCGCCTCTACGTCGCCGAGAACGTCTGGTTGGCGGTTGACGATGGGGGGCGCTACATGGGTACGGCTGCGCTCTGCGACGACGCGAAGCGGGAGGATACCTCGCTGCTCGACGCCCTGTTCGCGTGAGCTTCACCAGCCGGTGCGTCGAGCTCGCGCTCGTTCGAAGCCCCACGGAGCGCCTGCCGCTTTCTGGTGGGTGATCTCGAGCATGACCGACACGTTGCCGGCCGAGAGCAGTCGCGGATCGATCGGCGCGTCGTCGACGCTCGTGGCCTCGATGACGTCCGGAAGGGCCTACACGCCGGGGTGGCCGCCGAAGCCACCCGCCGGCGGCGGCGCACCTTGGGCGCCGTAGTAGGGGCCGGGCATGGAGGCACCGAAGCCGCCGAATTCGTCGGGCGGCGACTCGAGGAGCGAGAGCTCGGGGCCGAGCGAGGCAAGCGTGTAGAGTGCATGCGATCGCTCGAACACGTAGAACGGCGCCATGATCGTCTGGTGCAAGATGGGGAGCGCCCCGATGCAGCAGGTGAGGGCCATGGAGACCATCGCTACCATCCCGCCCGCGAGCCCGATGAGGAGGCGCGCCAGGAAGAACAGGGCGAGACCGCCCATGTGACCCCTTGCTGCGCCCCAGAACATGGTCCATGCCTCGCGGAGCGTGAGCCCCTTGGCCACCACCAGCGGGAACACGAAGTTGCGCATCACGCTCCGCAGCGCGAGGAGTGGCAGCGCCAGGAGCCCGCAGCCGGCGAGCGTTCCGAGCATGAGGGCGGCGCTCGTGTCCGGCGCGTCGCGCGTGGAAGAGGCTACCCACCAGATGGCGAAGAACGCACCGACCGCCAGGGTCAGCAGGATGGCGCCGAACCCCAAGTGCCAGCGGAAGAGCCGCATCCCCGCCGCACGCGTCTCGGTCCATTGCGCGCCGAGCTCGATACGACCCGCCATGACGCTGCGCAAGGCCAGCGCCTGCCCGCGGGAACCGAGCCACACCAGCAGTACGCCGAGCGCGAGCGCCAGCACCAACGCCACGGCGCCGACCGCCAGGAGCTCGCTGGTCTCCCAGCCTTCGAGGCCGGATCGCGGCATCAGGTGGCTGGGATCGCCGCTTCCGTAGTTGTTGTATCCGTTTCCGCCCTCGACGCAGTCCTGGAGGAAGAACGCCAGACCGAAGGAGAACCAGACGCCTACCGACGAGCGCACGAAGAGCATGCGCCGCATCCGTTCCCACGCCGGCCCGAAGGCTCCGAATGCATCCATGGCGCCGATGATAGCGCGCGCGCGCGCACCACGACAACGCGCCCGCCCACGCAGTGAAGCGTGGCGGGCGCATCTGCAGACTTTGCGTGTGGGCGAGCGGACTAGTCGCGCATTTGCCGGCGAATCTTGCCCAGCGCTTGCTCCTGCAGCTGACGGATGCGCTCGCGCGAGAGATTGTACTTGTCGCCGATCTCCTTGAGCGTGAGCTCGTCCTCGTCGTCCAGGCCGAAGCGCCAGCGGATGATGCGCGATTCGATGGGCGTCAGCAGCGTCAAGAGGCGCCGCACTTCCTCCGACCACTTCTGCGAGACGAGCGTCTCGTGCGGAGACTGCGAGCTCTCGTCTTGCAAGAAGTCGATGAACTTGCGGCCGTCCTCGTCGCCCACCGGGCGATCGAGCGAGAAGGGCGTCTCCGCCCAGCTGCCCTTCACCTTGTCGAGCTTCTCCTGGGGAATGCCGGTCTCGCGCTCGAGCTCTTCGAGGGTCGGATCACGGCCGGTGCGCGCCAGCACCGCCTGCGTGGCCCGCTGCACGCGGTTGTGCGTGTCGAGCATGTGCACGGGGATGCGGACCGCGCGGCCCTTGTCGGCCAGGGCGCGGCTGATGGCGTGGCGAATCCACCACGACGCGTACGTCGAAAAGCGGTAGCCGCGGGTGTGGTCGAAGCGCTCCACCGCCTTCATGAGGCCGATGTTGCCCTCCTGGATGAGATCGATGAGCGGGAGCCGACCGCGGTTGTAGCGACGCGCGATGCTCACCACGAGCCGCAGGTTGGCCTTCACGAAGCGGTTCTTCACTGCCTTCGAGCGCACGTTGGCCCGGCGAATGGCGGTCATCGCCTCACGGTGCGCGGGACGCGAGAGAGCCGACGCGGCCTCCTTCGACATGCGAACGCGCGACTCTTCGGTGCGCACCGTGACGTTCTTCTGCGAGACCGGCGGCGCCTCTTCTTCTTCGACGTCGTCCTCGTGGCCGGCGTTGCGCACCGCCTCTTCGGCGTGGAGGATCCACAGGCGATCGCTGTCGGCCAGACGAATGGCGCGGCCCAGCGACTCGCAGGTGGTGAGCCACTTCTTCTCCTGGGTTTTGGAGAGCTTGCCGCTCTTCTTGTGGACCTTGAGGAGCCGCGCCATCTCTTCCAGCTGCGGAAGGTCGAGGACCTCTTCCTCGTCGGTGGGGAGATCGCGCTTCAAGGTCTCGATGACCAGATCGGCGGTGGGGAGGAACGCCAGGATGGTGACCCAGTGATCGACCTCCGCCTGCTCCACGTGCTCCGCCGTCTCGAGCTCCTCTTCCGGGCCCATCACCGGGTGCGTGGCCATCTCGCGGAAGTACCGCGAGAGCATGGAGTCGCCGCTCGACTCCTCCTGCTCGGCCTTGGGCTCGCGCGGCTCGTCGACGTCTTCCGTTTCCGGAACGACCACTTCCGTCTCGATCTCGTAGTCGTCCTCCAGGAGGGCAAGATCGCCCGTCTCTTCGGTGCCGCCGGAGCTTTCCTCTTCGACCACCTCGACGGCCTCTTCCGGGGGCACGGAGGCGAGAGCGGTGGCCGCGTTCTTCTTGCTCATGGTGGGGGACTCCTCTGCGCGCACAGACGCGGACTCGCTCGAACGATTGCGGCGTTCGGGCGACGTTTTTTCCGAAATCGGCTTGCCTGGGCGACGTTTTGCGGTCACTGAAAGGACAGGGGTTACGGGGAGCGGGTACGGCGGTTCACTCCGCTAACGGTGCAACTTTTGTTCCGCAGCGTTCCATTCCCGACACACGTCCTTCGCCCGCCCTACACGGGCCGATAGCGAAGTCGGTGTCGCATGGGGTACTCCTCTCGTCGATGTCCCGGCTGCGCCGACTCTTCCTGCATCACGCGGCGAAAGTGCCCGGCCTTTGCCTGGGTTTTGCGGGGGCAACGGCGGTCCATGCCACCGCCCACGCGGCGCTTGCGCTGGTCGCCGGTGAGGTCGCCAGCAATCTGTCCGGGGGTCGCTCCCCCGTGGACGTGCGATCCACATGGATTGCCCAAACCCCCGGGATCACGGATTCTCTCGTCGTGGCGGCGGCGCTCGGGCTCGGCTGCGTGGCGGTCAAAGGCGTCGCCGGCGTGGTCGCCATGCGCCTCCAGTCACGGTTCGTTTTCGGCACCGGCGCGGCCCTCCGGGGCGACGTTCTTCGGCAGCTGCTCGCCGCCGCGGCGCCGGATGCACGTGGCGCGCCGGGGCCGATTGCTATTCAACAGTTGCGGCACGCACGACATGCGGATCAGGGTGGATCGCCTCCGGCCACCCCCGCGGCACACGTCGGCACCGCCGCCCTCGCCGGTTTGACGCTTCGCATCCGCGACGTGGAAGACGCGCTTTCGCAGGGCACGCTACGCGGCCTACGCGGCGTGGTGGAGCTCCTGCCGCTGGCGGCTTCGCTGGTTTGGCTCTCGCCGCGCCTGTTCGTCTCGGCGCTGGTATTCTTCGTGGCGCTCGGTCTGCCGCTCTCGCTTCTGCGTCGGCGATGGAAGCAAGCGCACGCCACGCTGCAGCGGCAGAGCGACGAGCTCCTCGGCGCGTCCGACGAGGCGGTGCGCTACCTCGACCTCTGGCGCACCTACGGCGCGGGAGCGCGCATCCTGGCCACGGTGAGGCGCATCGGCGACGCATCGGCATCGCTCGGTACCCGGCTCGCCGCCAGTTCGGTGGGGCTATCGAGTCTCAACGAGCTCGCCGGGGCGGCGGCGCTTCTGCTGGCGCTGCTCCTCGCGCGTCAGGGCCTTATCGGCGACGCCCTCGAACGGGGCGTGCTGCTGCGCTTCTTCGTCGTGATGTTCCTGGCCTACAAGCCGCTGCGCGATCTCTCCGACGCGCGCATGTGGCGGGTGCGCGGTGAAGTGGCCCTGGAGGCGCTGCCCGAGGCCATCGAAATCGTCGCCGATCCAGCCCCGTCGATGCCGCGCGACTGGCCGCTACGGCCGTTGCATGTGAATGCATTGTGCACGCAAGTGTCGCCCGCAGTGTTCTCGCTGCGGGTGGAGCCCGGGATGCTGGTGATCGTGCACGGTCCGACCGGCGTGGGAAAGACCACGTTCTTGCGGGCGCTCCTGGGGCTCGACGCGCTCCGCTCCGGGAGCGTCTCCTACGGTGACGAGGTGCTCGCGGGCGTGGGCCCGGCGGCGCGGCCCTTCGCCTGGGTCCCGCAGGAGTCGCCGATCCTCGCTGGTCCCATCGGCGGCAACGTCGACCTCGCCGGGGGCGACGCCGCGTCGGCCTTTCGCGTGGTGGGTGCACCCGCCCAGCTCTCTGCGGATCTGGAGGTGCGGGTGGGCGCCGGAGGACGTCCGCTCTCCGGTGGCGAACGCCAGTGGGTGGCGCTCGCCCGAGCGGTGGCGTCGGGTTTGCCGGTGCTGCTCCTGGACGAACCCTCGGCGGCACTGGATGCGGAGAGCGAAACGCGCCTCTTCGATGCACTGAAGAGCCTCTCCGGAACGCGGACGGTCATCGTGGTGACGCACCGCCTCGCGCTGGCGGACCGCGCCGACCTGGTGGTGGAAGTGGGCGCCGACGCAGTGCAGGTGCGCGCGCGCTGAAGCGAGGGTTCCCGGCCCCACCTTGCCTTGAGAAGGTGCTTTGCTTGGCCTACGTTGATCTCTATGTGGCTCTGGGAAACGCTGGTGGGCCTGATCGTCTGGACGGCGAAGGGTATCGCCGAGCACGCGACCACCACACGGTTCCTTGCGTCGTTCGGGTTCTTTCTTCTCGTCGTCTTGGCCCAGCGCGTGGCGGGGCGCCTGGTGGGGTACGTCGCGTGGACGCGCGCGTTGTTGAAGAGTGCTGCGGCTTCGTTGGGAATCGCGCTGCTGAACTTCTCCGTCTATCCGACGCTGCTCGCGATGACCTCGCACGGGGTCGAGCGACTCTGGCTCTTTCTGAGAGTTCCCCGTCTGCCCGCTTCGACATGGCAGGGCCTCCCGCTCTGGCTCGTCGCGCTCATCGTGGTGGTCGCCTACGATTTCGCGGACTACTGGAACCATCGGCTGATGCACTCGAAGTGGGTGTGGCCCATCCATGCGATTCACCACTCCGATCCCGTCATCACGCCGCTCGCGACGCACCGCGTTCACCCGTTCGAAGGGCTCGTCATGTGGACGTCGTACTTCGTTCTTCTCGGGTGGCTCAACCTCCCGCAGGGTACCCTCGGCATCGGTGCGGTCATTCTGTTACTGCACAACGAATACGTGCACATGAACGTGGACTGGAACCACGGGCCCCTGTGGTTCTTGGTCGCCTCGCCCCGCTTCCATCGTTGGCATCACGCCGATGTGCCGCAGGCGCACGGCAAGAACCTCGCGAACGTCTTCCCGGCGTTCGACCTCTTGTTCGGCACCTACTACAATCCCGGGCCCTGCACGGAGCGCGTCGGAGCCGAGGGCGTGCCAGAGAACGACGTCGTGAAGCTGATGCTGTTCCCGTTCGTGGCGTGGGCAAAGCTCGCCGGCGCCTGGACCTCGCGATTGCGTTCTCGCTTTCGGCGTACCGGCGACCCGGGCAGCACCCCAGGCCCCTGATGCCACATGAGCCGTTTCTCGTGCGCCGTCGACGCCGATGTTCCCTGGGACGAGGTGAAAAAGCGAACGACGAGCCCCGAAGGCGACGTGACCTGCGACTGAGCTTCCCTGGCCTCGTGCGCGCGACTAGCCTCTAGCCCATGCTGATTCCCATCGGCCTCATCGGGTTCGCGATGTCCGCCATCGAGCAGGAGCGGGCGAACGCGGCCCGCCACTCGATGCAGCTGGCGAGCGCTCACCATCAGTTTCAGGCGCGCGGGTACGAGCTCTGGGAAGCCTGTACCGGGCCGGACGCTTGCCTCCTGGTGATCACCGGTGCGGACGTGCGCGCGTGCACCATCGACGGCGTGTCGATGGCGCGAGCCCAGCCGGCCTCGGGTTCGGCGTCCGCTGCAGTGCCGGTGGAAAGCGCCGCATACCGCAGCGCCGCGCAGCTTCCGTCGGCGGCGGGGCTCTTCGCGGTGTGCGCGGGGCTCCACCGGATACGCACCACGACCGCCAGCGGCGGCGAGGTCGATACGTTCCTCTCGCTGAACCCCCGCGAGGCCCGGGCCTTCGCCCTCGACGCCAACCTGTCGGCCTTCGTTGCCCACGAGCCGGATCACGAGGCGGCGCTGGTCGAGGGGGCGCTCGCGGGGCCGCTCTACGACTACAACGCATTCGTCGCCGGAGCCCGCATCCAGAGCCCGTCGATCCAGTCTGCGAAGGACGCCCTCGATGCCGCCGAGAAGTGGCTCCAGCAGGCGGTGCAAGCGGTTGCCAAGGGCGTCCCGGTGAAGGCCTTCGAGCTCGCCGCGAGCGCCCGCGGGATTCTCGCCGGCGTGCCCGTTTCGTCGTTCGCGCGCCTCACCGACTTCATCGGCTTTCACGCCTTCGAGCTCCAGCAACGCGGTGAGCAAACGAAAGCACGCACGGTGGTGGACGCTGGTCTGGTGGCGCTGCCGGACTCGCCCACGTTGCTCGCCGTGCTCGGCATGCTCCAGAGCCGTGCGGGCGAGGCCTCGGGTCAGTCGACGCTGCAGCGCGCGCTCCGTCGCGGCGCGTGGATGCCCCCGGCGCTCCGGGCGCAGGCGGAGGCGCTCATCGCCCCGCGCGCAGCGATGTCCAGCGGGTAGCGGTGCCGAAGCGCCGACGCAGCTGCCGGTGCCGATGGTGAAAGGTCGCGGCGACGATGCGCCGCACGAGCGGCCGCAGAATCGCGACGCGGGGAACGAAGGCAAGATGGTCCTCCACCGTGCAGGTGCCTTCGCTCACCGCACGCACGCGCCGCTCGTGGATCCAGCTCGCCTCGAGCCAGCTCGTGGAGTGCTCGCGGAAGCCTGCGCCTGGGAACACTTCTTCGAGCGCCAGCGCGTGGCGGTCCACCGGGATGCCGCGCAGGAGCAGCCAGCTCGAGAACAGACGCAAGCCGGTGGGCGCGTCGTCGAGGTGGAGCGACGATGCACCAACCGGCGTCGTCATGCGGAACCACGGTCCGAGCTCGGCGTTCACGCCGTCCATGGTGCCCACCACGCTCCACACCTCGGGAGCCGCGGTCGCGAGCACGGAGAGAAACGCCAAGCGGATCTCCTCACGCATGGTGCTCCCCCTGCGTGGGGCGACGGCGCGGCACGGTGCGTAGCTCGCGTCGGGTGGGCGAGCGCGGGGGCCAGAGGATGGCCAGCGCCAGGAGCAGAATGGCGGTGACCGCCAGCGCCGCGTACGTGAGCGATCCGACGATGCGCGATTGGTACCCGAGCGCCAGGAGCGGGAACGCACCGATGCCCAGGGTGCCGAGCGCCACGCGCAGGTAGGTCATGGAGTCGGGGGTTGGGGGAAGGCGAGGGCGCATAGGGCTCCTGTTGATAATGAAAGTGACTTTCTTTATCGTTAATGACCCATCGAGGGAGGCCCGTCAAGGCCGGCCTTTCTGCCGTCGTTCTCGGGCCTTCGCTGGGCGGTCCGGCGTAGGATGGTGCGGTGCGTCCCGTATTGCTTACCGCTCTCGCTGCCTGCTTGTTCGTCACCGGATGCGCGTCCCCCATGGTGGGGATGGCGGAGCGCGGCGACTCGGCCGCACTCTCCAAGGAGCTCCGGGCGCGCCTGAGCGCCCACGATCTCTCGGAAGGGGACGTGACCGACGTGGCGCACGCGGTGGCCTCGCGGGAGCTTCGAACCGCAAAGGGCGACGCCCAGCGCGCGCGCGTCCACGACGTGCATGGGTGCGTCGAGCCCCTCTCGTCGCCGCTCGGTGACGTGGTGAAGACGCGCGGGCCGGGGGCACCGTACGCGCTCGTATCGCTCTACGAAGCGGGCGAGCTCTCGCGCGGTACCGCCCGCGACTACCTCGCCGACGCGGACCCACTCTTCCGGCAGATCGGCGTGCGCACGCTGGACGGGGAAGACGATCGCGCGCGCCGTCGCGCCGCCTTCCTGGACGCGCACCCCATGGTTCGTCGGGCAGCGCTTCGGGCAGCCATCGACGCCCAGGACGCCGGTGACGAGTCGGCTCTGCTCGAAGCCGCGCGGCTCGACCCGGACGCGTTCGTTCGCAGCTTCGCGGTGCGCGCTCTCGCGCTCCTGGAAAAGCCTTCGCCCGCCCTCGCCAACGGCCTCGCCGATCTGTGGGAAGACGCCGACGACGCGCTCCGCGAGGACATCGCCCTCGCCTGGAGCCTCTCACCCATCTACGAGCAAGGCGGTCGCGATGCGCTGCGCTCGCTCCTCGGGCGCGGTCATGGGCCCGGTGCCATCAGCGGCGCCACGGCCATTCTCGGAGGCCCGCGCGCCAAGAGCGACATCGAGCTCGCGGAGATGTCGGTGGCCGTGCTCGCGCGTCACATCGAGAGCGGTGGACGCCGCGATCGCGTGCTCGCGCTCGCGGTATCGCCGCTGGACCGGCCGGTGCTCCTCGCAGCGGTGGAGAAGGCCGCGGACGACGCCGATCCGGACGTGGCGGTGCAGGGGCTCCGTCGCCTGCTCTCGCTGGAGAAGACGCGGGCACGCGCACAGACGCGCCTCGAGGGCTACGCGGCGCGCAAGGACAAGGCCGGACGCGACGCACGCACGGCCCTGGCTGCGGCCGGCGATCTGCGGATCCAGAAATGGGTCGAAGAAGATCTGGCCGCGACGGATCCGTCCGCCAAGGTCGCCGCCGCGCGTGCGCTGGTGCTGCTGGGGCGCATGCCGCGTGCATCGCTCTTGCTCACCGATCCCGACCCCCACGTGCGCACCGCCACGTCGTGCGTGTTCCTGCGAAAGTAGTCAGCGAAAGCCGCGGTCCGGGTGGGTGATGGCGAGGGCGTACGAGCCGATGTCGCCGGTGACCGCGGTGACGAAGAGCACCGTGTCGCCGGGGCGCACCGTGAGCGCGCAGGTGGAGGATCCGCTGCAGTAGATGCCGCTCGAGGTGCCGTTGGAGACGACCACCGACCAGGGGCCCGCGCCGCCGCCGGTGATCGACGCGCTCACGGGATCGCCCGGCTGCACCACCATCTGGTAGGTGTCCGGCGTGCCGGAGGACGCGGAGTCGCGCAGCGTCGTGGTGACGATCGGCGGGCCCACCCAGGCATCGAGCGTCGTGGCGTCGCGCGCGCCGCCGTCGGCTCCGGAAGATCCCGAGCTGCCGGACGAGCTCGACGAGGAGCTCGAGCCACCGGACGATCCGGAGGAGCTCGAGGAGGAGCCACCGGACGAGGACGAGCTACCGGAGGAGGAGCCCGAGCTACCGGAGGAGCCCGACGATCCGGCGTTCCCGGAAGACGCGCCGGAGCCCTCGACTTCGTCGTCCAGTGCACCGCGGGCGCACCCGGCGGCAGACGCGAGGGACGCCGCAAGGGCAAAGGCGAGGAGCAAGCGAGAGGGGACCATCCTGCGATGCTACGCGCGCATTCGGGATTTCTTCCCTCAGTGCCAAAACGCGCCGCGCCCCGGGAAACATGGGGCTTGGCGGTGTCACCCGGACGGGTGGTGCAGGCGAGCGACCGGGCGAGCGCCCCGTGGCAAAACCCCGCTGCGCCAGCCTGTGCCCGGGCCTGTCCGTCGCGTCGTGCTTGCGCGCCCTCGGCATGCGGAGAATGCCGTCCACGCCCGCATGGTACGTTCGTCGCAGGAGGGGCCCTCATGAAGAACATCGCGCTCGCACTGGTCCTGGTCTCGCTCACGCATGTAGGTTGCACGGTTTCGTCGGTGCCGATACCGACCACCTCCGACGCTGCGGTCGACGCCGCGGTCGACGCGCCTGTGGAGGCGTCGGCTGCTTGTGGCAAGGACACCGGCACCTGCGTGTGCCCGGAAGACTTCGTGGGGCACAGCTTCTTCGAGAACCGACCGGGTGAGGCGTGCTCCGTACCCCAGGGGACGGAGTGCTTCGGCAACGCCGGCGCGTCCGGCGTGTTCCTTCGGTGCTGCGATGGCGTCTGGATTGGCCCGCCCGACGGCGGTGGTTCCGGGGCCGCCGCTTGCCCTTGAGTGAAAAGAAAATGCAGGTCGGAAAATGCCTCTTCGGCGCCGGCGAAATGCGCTGCGAAACTGCCCACTTGGAGATTCGAAATTTGCATATTTCGTGTCACCCGATCGGGTGAATTTTCAAGCAAAGTCCAGTGGTTAACTTCTTTGGTACGAAGCGACGCAGAGAGCTCGCTGTCGAACCTCAGGAGTCCAACATGGCCGCTCGGGAATTCCACGTCACCTTTCACAACGACACCCCCTTTCAGCTTCGCCGTGGCGTCTTCAACAACGACCACGGTCACTGGACCACCGAGCCCCCGGCGGTGATTCCTCCGAACACCCGCAACGTCGAGTTCGGTCTCGACTCCGATGGCTGGTTCCGCGGCGTCGAAGGCGAGGTCTACTACCAGATCGACGACGCGGGAAAATGGATCAACGGTCATGCGGCCACCGGTGGTGGCTTCCGCATTCACGTGGAGAACCCGTTCTTCGGGGGGCCCACGTCCATGACCACCGACGCGCGGTTCGAGAGCAGCCCCGATGCGCTCGATCCCGGCGACGCGTCGGCGGACTTCCAGCTGCGCACCAGTGGCATCCGGCCGAGCGCCGATACCACGGGTCCCCTCGACACCGACGGTTGGACGGAGATCGTCCCGGGAACCCCGTTGGTCCTGCCCATTCCTTGGGGCCACCTCGGTCACGTATGGACCGAGTGGCAGCTCCGCGTGAAGCCCCCGGCGCCGCCGCCGGACTTCCACCTGGATGGGCCGGCGCCGGCCACCAAGTCTCGTCCGGTCTCGTCCGGCCCCTTCGCGGTGTTGGCGGGAAACTGGGCCGAGACCTCGGCCTCGGGGGCTCCGCGCCTCCACGTCACCGTCGCGCGCACCGGCGAGCTCTTCGATGTGCGCGTGCAGGACGAAGCGCTCTCGCTCGACGTGCGCGGCCTTCGTGCCACCGTGGAGCCGGCGACGCCCACCTACGTGCGCGACGTGTGGGCCAGGCCGGATGACGGTATTCTGCACGTATCTCCCGCGTTTCGTCCGCCCACGGCGGCGGTCCGAGACGTCTTCCGGGTCACGACCTATCCGTCCGTGTACACGCTGCACGTCGAACCGCGGGTGCGGCTCATGCTCTACGGCGACTTCACCGCCGAGGGTGCGCTGTTCATGCAGCGACTGCGCTACCTGCGGACTGGAGACGACGGCAGCACCGTCCGCGACGTGCTGCTGGTGCCGTTCTCGATGATTCGCTGATCCGCGTCCAGGTGGACCTCGGGCGGTCCACCGGAACACTCCCGGCCGCGCCTCGTTCTCGAGGTGGCGGCCGTTCGTCGTAGCTCCTCAAGGAGAGGCGATGAAGAAGTCGGTGCCGGGGGCCGGAACCAAGGCGCCGCTCGCGTTCTCTACGCGGTATGCATACTGGTCCCCGGCGTCGCGCGGGCACAAGTTGGGCTGGATGTGCAGATACCAATCGCTGCGCGCCGCGCATCGGTAGGTGGGGATGGTGCTCGTCTTCTGTTTGGTTCGTGCGTTCAAGAGGACCTCGCCGCCGCCTCGCCACCCATAGCCGGCGATGCGTACGAGCGTGGCCCGCTGGCCGCCTCCGACGCGCATCGACCCGCATTCGATCTCTCCCGCCTTCTTCTCCTCGGTGTAGAGCGGCGGCCCGGTCCACGCCTTCTTGGCGTACAGCGCCATGGTGTAGTCGTTGATGACGTAGGGGCTATTGCCGATGGCGCGCCCTGGAGCGGACTTGCCCGACAGTAGGTCCCATGCCGTCTCCATCCGGCACTCCACGATCGGCACCGTATCGGGGTTCGGCTTCGAGGCGAGCTTGCCGAACACCATGTCGTTGGGCGGCGGAATCAAGTCGCACCCGCTCGCCACCATCTCCGCGCGCGTCCGCGTCGTCAGCGTCCAGTCGTGCGGGAACCCCTTCGGGGCGCCGGCGTGATTCTCCCGGCACGCGAACGCCCGGAACTCGAGGAGCGGGCCGTAGTCGGGTTCTTGCTGCGTGCCCCAATCGATGCTGCTGGCAGCGCCGGCGGCGGTGTCGGGCCCGACCAGATCGATGCCGGTCCATGCGAACAGCTCGGTATCGTACCTATCCCACCAGGTATCGACGAAGACGAACAAGTTGCCATTGAGCGCGTACACGTCGGCCGCGATGTTGGCGCCCATCTTCTGCGTCCAGCCGTCGGCGCTGTACCCGGAGAACGCCTTCCTCGTGAAGGTCCCGTCGGGGACGGCCTTGCCGGCGAGGAGTGCGAGGTGACCTCCGACGCCCACGCTGAAGCCGAGGACCCCGATTCCGGCGGTGAGCTCGGCGTACGCCCCGAAGCGCGGTCCCACCGCCGCCGTCACCGATAGCCCACGGTCGGCGACCTCGAGGTTGGTGGTCGCGCCGACCTTGTATCCCATCTTGAGCTTCATCTCGGCGAGGAACGGGCCCACCGGTGCGGCGGCGGACGCGCCCCATTCGCCGTCTTTTTGCCACGAAGGCGGCGCCTTGCCGTCGTTGAGCGGGCCCGGCACGGTGATGCCGACGATCTCGAGGGAGCCTTCCTTCGTGCTCCCGGTCCCGCTGGCGCCGAAGGTCTTGGTGGCCGCGTCGAAGGTGTGGTCGGTCTTGCTGGTGAGGCTCGCAGCGACCTTGAAGAGCGGGAACACCAGCCCCGCCGCGCGGCCCTTGATCTCCATCGTCGCCCCGGCGACGCGCAGGGTCTTCCCGGCGCCGTACGTACCGTTCGAGTCCACGTCGAGCCCCACGTCGCCGCCCGATTTGTAGAACCAGGTCGCCGTCTGCGCCGGGCGATCGATCTCGCCCAGCGGAGGAAGCGGCGGCTGCGCGCGCATCGGCGGGGGCCTTCGCACCTCATTGAGCGACGTGTATCGGTCCAGCGTCACCGTTTCGCCGCTGCTCCAGAGCTCGGCTCGCGCCTCGGCGAGCCTCCGCGCCCGCGCGGCGGTGAATGCGACGCTTCCGGGCGCCGCCGTGAGGGAGGGGACGTTCGCCGCGCGTAGCATGGTGGACGAAGCCGGCGGGAGCTTCGAGCGCGCGATCTGGCGCTTCATTTCCCGCACCTTTCGCGCCGGCTCCTTGCTGCGCTGGGTGATGCCGCGCGCGTTCAAGTAGTCCTCCATGACGTCCGCGTCCTGTCGGTACTCGCCCGCGGACACGACGCGACCGTCGGTGTCGACCACCACCTTGACGCCCGACTTGAGGGCCGGGCCCGAGGCCCCGAGGGTGACCGGGAGCGGAGTCGGCGCCACCGCGGCGCGCCCGGAAATGGCCGGTACCAGCGTTCGGTCTTCGAACGCGGCGTGCCGCGCGTCCCGCGCCACCACCATTGCGACGGCGGGCGTAGGCCGCGCGAGCTCGAGGTTGGGGCGCTTGGTCTGGAGCTTGTTGGCGGTGATGGGCCCGTTGCCCAGAGGGCTCTGCGGCATCACCACCACCGAGGGCGCTTGCGGCGGGATGCTGGGCGGCAGCGCGGACGGCGGCAGGGGTGGCTTGGTGGGCATCACCGGGACGATGCGCGGCTGCGCGAGCGCACCACCGATGGTGGAGACCGACATCGCGAGAATGCTCGCCACCAGATAGCGTCCGATTCTTCGCTCGTTCATCGTGCTCGTCGCCTTTTCTCGCCTGGGTTCGCGGTCACCGGGGCACCGTGAACGCAGACAGCTCGTTTCGTGTCCATTCGTCGCCGCTCTTCTGTAGACGCGCGATGTGGCCGCACGCCGCCTTGTTCCGGGGGCAGAGCGACATGAGGCGCGAAGCCGCAGGCTTCTTCACCGACTCCTCGGCGTCGTGCTCGAGGCGATCGGCGACCGCGTCCGCGATCGCATCGTCCGGCGGACGCAGCACCACGCCGTCGAGCGCTTCCGCGCGCACGGTCGGGTCGGGATCCGTCGCCAAGGCGGTGAGCATCGCGTCCCGCGCGGACGTGGTCGGAACGAGCCGATACGCACCCACCGCGGCGCGCCGAACCTCCACCGCGCTCGCGCGCCGATACGTGTCGAGCTCCGCTTCGAGACGCGGCAGGCCGGCGTTGCCGAGCGCTTCGATGGCCCGCCTTCGTTCGCCATCGCCCGTTGCCTCGCGCGCACGCACGACGAGTCGATCGACCACCGGGCCGCCGCGAGCAGGGTCCACCGCCGTCAGCTGACCCGCCACCCGGCCGAGGCACAGCCAGGCCGCGTACGCCCACGGGTCATCGGCCGAACGCGCGATCCCTTCGAGCAGACTCACCGTGCCGTCGGTCGGATGCTCGGCGTGGGAGAGCGAGAACATCGCCGCCTCGCGCGCCGGATCACGGCTCGGCCTCGCCGCGACGACCCGCGCCAGCACCGCTTGCGCCTCGGGGCTGCCGTCTTCCCCGAAGGCGCGGGCGATGGGTAAGAACCCCGCCTCGCCGGTGCGCGGGTCGGTGAGGAGCTTCTCGAGATGTGCGCGCCCCTCCGGAGATGCGTCCACGATGGCGGCGAGGACGTCGGCGTAGGTCGCCGCATCTCGGCTGTGCGCGGCGGGCGGGTGCGCGATGGCATCGGCGACGATGGCGGGCACGTCCAGCGTCGCCACCAGGTCCTCGCTTCGCTTCCGACGTTCCGCCGCGCGCAATGGTTCGGGATCGAGCGGTCGCGCCGGCGCCAGCACCCGCGTACGTTCCGCCACGCGCTCGGCGATGGCGGCAGGAGCTTCCTGCGTTTCGGCGCGGAGCAGTACGAGCACCGTGCTGTCGTCCGCGCCGACGCGCCGCGTTCCGAGGATCTGTTCGGTGGCGAGCGCACCCGCCGCCTCCACCACGATTCCCCGCGCCGGTGAGACCTCGAAGGCGAGCGTCGCCTCGTTCGCGCTGCGTCCCACATCCAGCAGCCTCCCGAGCGCGCCGTTGCTCCGCGGCCGGGCCGTGCGCCTGACGACCTTCTCGATCAAGCGATTGCCCTCGTGCGAGGGCGGGTCGGCGAGGACCGCGTAGCGCGCGTGGGTGGCGCCCGTCGCGTCACGCTCGTCGTGCTCCCAGCTCTGCGCGCTCGGTCGCTCCGTCGCGGTGACCAGCTGCATGAACGACAAAACCTGCGAGGCGAGACGCTCGGCGATCGGGTGGGTGCCCGCCTCCGTCGCGAGGCCACGGATCGCGCCGTCGGGTCCGTACTCCACCACGAACCCGCGCGCGAGGCTCGCGAACGCGGCCGCCGGGACCGGAGCCGGGCGCCCCGACACGCTCAGACGCGCCTCGTCCAGGGCGAGCGTCCCGAGGACCTTCGCCGACCCGTCTGCGCGCGACTCCGCGACCGCGAGCACCAGCGTGCCGAGGAACGTCGACGATACCTGGAGCACGCCCCCCCTCTGCGGCGCGTTCTCTCCGATCGGCGCGGTCTCGAGG
>JABFRG010000326.1 GCA_013141295.1 Polyangiaceae bacterium | reverse complement strand
ACTTTGCCCAGTGGGCTAGCGCCGGCGAATTTCGGGCTGCCTTGGAGTCGTTCCTGGCCTCAGATGGATGGGAAGGACCCAAGATCGAGTTCGACCCCATGCCCAAATGGACCCGACCACGACAGCGATGAATGTGTGGACGGCAGGACAGTTCGCGCCCCATGAGGCATGCATGCTCACCAAAGACGACGCGCGCAACAAGATGAACGAGCTCCTCGCAGAGCGCGGACGATACATTACGGGCGGCCTCGCTCTCGTCGAAGAAATGACGCTAGAGAAGCCATACGGCTGGGTGTTCTTCTACAACTCTCGTCGCTTCCTGGAGACTCGTCACATACTCCACGGGATCGCGGGAAATGGCCCAGTGGTGGTGGTCGCCAGCACGGGCGAGGTCGTGACCTTGGGGTCGTCTCGGGCGCCAGCAGAGGAGGTTGCAGACTTCGAGAGGCAGCGCGGCCTCAGTTCGAAGATCGAGTGAAGCGGCCATTCTCGTCGATTGCACGAACGCCCGCTTCACCGGCGGCTGCGCCGAGAAGGAGGACATCTGCGACGGCAAGTGCCGCGCATGGCTCCAGTGCACTGTCGACGGATTTCGGGACAGGAACCACCCCAAGTCGCGCCGCGGACCGTGGCCAATAGCGGGCGTTGGTCACTGGTCCTGGTTGCGCGTTGCCACCCGCTCGTTTAGCTGGCACTCGTCACGAATTCGTGCGACCCAGGCGCTTCGCGATCGACCCGCGCCTCATACGGCAAAGCGACCGCGAGCGACAGGACTGGAGGCGACGACGTGAATCATGAACCGCAGATGGGATTCGCCAAGCTGGCAAGGCGCCTCACGGCAAGCGTGCTCGGGCTCGCATGCATCGTCGGATGCGGAGGAGGTGACGGCGCTCGGCGCAGCGCTCCGCCGGCGACGCCGACAGCCACCTTCACCACCGCGTCCCCTCCATCGCACTCACCACGAGTGACGACGACGCGCGTGCTCGCACGGATTGACGACGGAACCATCGATGCCATCCGTACCGAGGGGAGCAACGTCGTCTTTACTCAGAAGATCGGTGCGGGAAAGAACAAAGTCCTCGTGCTTCGAGACGGCAAAGTCACCCAAGTCGCCGACAAACGAGGCGACTTCGACAGCACACTCGCCGTTCTGAACGGGACTGCCATTTGGAAGGAGATACAGCAAGACAAGGACGGTCTCGTCGAGCTGTTCTCCGCGTCACTGAGCGGCACGGGGGGCGTGGCTCGCCGAGCGAGCATGGAGAGCCTCCTCTTCACCGCCGATCGAGAGCAGGTCTACTTCGGAGATGGCGGACGTTTGTTCGCTATGGGGCCGGTCGGACCACCGCGCCTCCTCGCGAAGGACAAAGATGCGGCCGATATCGAGCGCGGCTTGATGCTGACGAGCGCGCGCGACCGGCTCTTCTTCTGGGTCGTTGCCAGCAAGGAGAAGACGTTTCGTACGGAGACGAAGAAGAGAGCGGTCGGGCGCGTCGTGAGCGTCGCCAAGGCCGGCGGTGAGCTCAGAGACGAGATCGTCGTCGCCGAAGGGATCCACGTCGTCGCGATCGCTGCCAACGAGCGCACACTGTTTTGGGTGGAGAGCGGAAGCGGAGAGGACGCGCCGCAGCGTCTCCGCGCAAGGCCGATCGAGGGCGGTGATGCGCGCGAAGTGGCCACGTTGGCGCCGACCATTAGCTTTCTCGACCTCGAAGCACGGGGCGAAGAGCTGGTCTGGGAGAGCTTGGGGCTCGGGCTTGGTGGCCGATCGTCGGCGATGCGTTTGACCCCGAAGCGGCAGGAGGTCCTCTTCGAGGGCACGAACGCCGTGAAAGTCGCTCCCGACGGCGTCCTCGTGGCGCGGAGCACGGGTGAGTACGGCAAGGGGGCCGAGCTTCTTCTGGTCGCCGTGCCGCCCGCTAGCCCTTGAAAACGCCCTCTTGCCCTGAGCGAAGAACCAAGCGCGCGGCTACGAGGACCAAGGCCCGCGACATGGTGACCTGGTAACTATTCCGCGGTTGCGATGCGCGGATTGAGGGCCCGCGCCTGCGCTTCGAAGGTGGTCGCCGCCGGAATGTCGGCCTGCGCTCGCTTCACCCGCGCTGCGGTCCAGAACAAGGCCGCCGACTTCAAGGGCATCGCCAGCGCCTTGTCGATGGCCTCCGCGGCCTCCGGAATGCGCCCGAGAGCAAGGAGCACCTTGGCCAGGGCCACGTAGCTTCCGCTGTTGGGCCGGAGCACCAGGTTCTTCTGCAAGAGCTCGTGCGCGCGGTTCGCGTCACCCTTGGCGGCGAAGTACTCGGAAGCGTGCCAGTACATGGCTTCCGGGTACTTCTGCAGGAGCGCCTCGTACCCGGCGCGGGCCTTCTCGTGCAGCGCCGCGGCCTCGGCCTTTCGGTCGTGCGCGTCGTAGAGCGTCGCGAGCGCGAAGGCGAACTCGGGATCCGTCGAGAGCCGCGTGACCTGCTCGTAGAGCGTCATCGCTTCTGCGTCGCGTCCGAGCGTCCGCAGCGTCTCCGCGAGGTGCTCGAGCGCCGCGACGTAGGTCGGCATGCGCGCGATGGCCTCGCGGAAGAACACGCAGGCCTCCTCGAGCCGGCCCCGATCTACCTCGTGCATCCCGCGCTGCAGGTTCAGGTGAGCGATGGGAAACGGCGCGGTGTCGGCCACCCGATCTTCCGCGCGCTCGAAGGCTCGCTCGGCGGCCTCGTCGCCGCCCAGATCGTGCTCGAGCTGCGCCTCGCGGAGCCACGTACCCGTGCTCGGTCGCTGCTGCCGCGCCTCGCGAAAGTGTGCCATGGGGCCGTCGTAGCGTCCCTCGTTCCAGTCCAGCTCGGCCAAAAGGTCGGCGATCCGCGTGGGGTCTCCTCCGAGCCCGCGGGCGCGCTCGACGTCGGCGCGGGCGGCGGGAAAGCGATGCAGGCTCTGTTCTTGCTCGGCGCGGGCCAGAAGGCAGTTCGGTTCCGCAGGCGCGAGCTCGACGCACTCGGTGGTCAGGGCGATGCCGCGCTGGATCTCGTCGAGATCGCCGCGGTAGCGACCCCGGGTGTGCACGGCGCCGCTCGCCATGAGGAGCGTGGCCGAGGTCTTGCCGTTCACGCCCATGAGCCGCGTGAGCTCGGAGATCTCCCCGTCGAGGTTCGTGAGATACACGTCCGCGTCGGTGCTCGGAAGGCTCGCCGCGGGTCGCGGCTTTCCGCGCAGCGCCTTGGCATGCGTCGCGGCGGGGGCGGGCGAGGAGACGGAGCGACGAAGGCCCCACGTCAGGAGGCCGATGCCGACCGCCGCGGCTCCGGCCCACACCCACCATCGATGGCCCGCTTGCGTCATGGATGGCGCACGGTACCGGATCAAAGCCCCAGGATCCCACAGCTCGCGCGTCCCAAACCGCGCCAGATTTCGCAGCTAAGTCCTGGAAAGGACAGTGTGAGCCGAAAGTTCGCAACTGGCATCCTACATGCACGTACTAAGCTCCAAGCTGTTCCCCAGGAGAATCCGCCGCCCATGAACCGCACAAGCTTTGCACTCAAGCCGCTCGCCTTTGCGCTCGCGGTCGCCGCCGTCGCCTTCTCGGCGCCGCGTGAAACCTTGGCCTCGGACCACGCCGACGGGCTCAAGACCGCCGTCGATCTCGGCGCCGACATCACCGACCTCTTCGCGTTCACCAGCCCCAAAGACCCGAACAAGATGGTCTTGATCATGAACGTGCACGCGCTGTCGTTCAGCCAGTCGCGCTTCTCGAACAGTGCAGACTACAAGTTTCGCATCCGTCCCATCGAGAACGCCCAGACGCTGAAGCCCAGCGCCTCCAAGGAGGAGACGGTGGTTTGCTCCTTCGCCAAGGGCGCCTTTCTCGTGGCCCCCAAGCAGCAGGCCACCTGCGTGTTCAACTTCGCCAGCGGCAAGGAAACCCTCACCTTCGACACCCGCTCCGACAAGTTCACCGCTGGCGGCTCCGGAGAGAAGGGCGACATTCGGGCCTTCGCCGGCGTTCGTTCGGACCCGTGGTTCTTGGATCTCGGTCGCACCGTCAAGCTCAGCAACGGCGAGCTGGCCGACCGCACGCCCGGCAAGAACGGCCTCAACGGGTCGAACATCCTGAGCATCGTGGTGGAGTTCAACAAATCGCGGCTCGCTTCGCCCCTGGTGGCGGTGGCAGCGCAAACGGTCCGAAAGTAGGCGCGCCATGAACATCAAGCACCTCATCCTCGCCCTCGGACTCGCTCTCGCCGCCGCGCCCATGGGTTGCGCCGAAGAAGAGCCGCCCCCGGAAGAGACCGACGACGATCTCATCTTCGGCCAGGGCACCGTCGACCAGGCCGGCATCGTGGAGTCGACCACCATGATGCTCGCCGCGCTCCCCACGTCTTCGCAGCTCGATCAGTACAACAGCGAAGACCCCTTCAAGATCGTCGGCACCTCCTACCGCGCGACCTTCGCCGATCGCCTGGCGCAGTTCGATCGCGCCGACGGCCGGGTGGACTGGAAGACCGACGCAGCGGCGGCCTGGGCCGACCGCATGGCCTCGGCCAACTA
>JABFRG010000880.1 GCA_013141295.1 Polyangiaceae bacterium | reverse complement strand
CTTTCGTATGCTCCCCGAGCAATGTTCGTCCGAGCCGAGTGGACCTGAAATGGAGCTCTTCGTAGCTGGGTGCCACGGGGGCGAAACGCCCAAGCATCGGACCTCCGCGTTCGTGGTGGATGGCCGCATCGCCATCGACGCCGGCGCCCTCACGAGCGGCCTGAGCCTCAAGGCCCAGTGCGCCCTCGATGCGGTGCTGGTGAGCCACGCGCACATGGATCACGTGCGCGATCTCGCGACGATCGCCGACAACCGCACGCAGCTCGGGGCCAAGCCGCTGGAGATCGTGGGCATCGGCCACACCATCGACGCGCTCCGGAAGCACTTCTTCAACGGCCTCTTGTGGCCCGACTTCACGCGCATTCCCACCGCCAAGGCCCCGGCGGTCCGCTACCACGTCATCGACGCCCTCGCGCCCACCAAGATCGGCAAGTACCGGGTCACCGCGGTGCCCGTCACGCACACCATCGACTGCGTGGCGTTCATCGTGGAGACGCCCTCCGGCGCCCTCGCGTACAGCGGCGATACCGGCCCGACGGACCTCCTGTGGGAGCGCCTCAACGAGACCAAGAAGCTGCGGCTCCTGCTCATGGAAGTGAGCTTCCCCGACGACGAACAGCGGCTCGCCACCGTGTCGGGCCACCACACCCCCAAGACCCTCGCCGAGGATCTCCGGAAGTACAAGAATCCCAGCAGCCTCGACGTGCTGCTGTACCACATGAAGCCCACCCACGAGCGGCAGGTGGAGCGGGAGTGCGCCCGGCTCCGCGGCCTGAATCTGTCGGTGCCGCGCCTGGGCGACATCTACAAGGTCTGAAAACACGAGTCGCGACGCGGGGGTCACCGAAAGTCGTCTCGCGGCGCTTGCAGGTCCGGATGGGGTTGCCTAGAAACGTTTCCCCCCCGTGACCGAACCGAACACCATTCCCGGACTCGAAAACGACGCCGAAGGCGCGCGAATCGTCGCAGAAGAGCTCAAGCTCCTGGCGACCGTCACCCGGGCGCTGGGCGCTGCCGAGGCCAAGAAAGCGGCCCAGGGCACTCCCGACGACGACGCGCTCATGGAGCTGCGCGAGCAGGTGGAGACCGCCAAGCCGGAGGACCTGCCGTCGCTCTTCGAGCAGATGCACACCATGGGCGCCATTCGCGCGCAAAGGGGCAGGGGAGCCATCGGCCTCCTCGACGGCAAGAGCCCGTACTTCGGCCACCTGCGCCTGGAAGAGACGCTCCCGGGTCAGAAGCAGCTGCGGCGCCGCGACGTGCTCATCGGCTCGCGCTCGTACGTCGACGCCGAGGCCGGCGTGCGCATCGTCGATTGGCGCAACGCGCCGGTGAGCCGCATCTTCTATCGCTACCGCGAAGAGGACGACTACGAGGAGCGCCTCGGCGACTCCATCGTCGAAGGCACCGTGGCGGTGCGACGCAGCGTGGCCATCGCCGAGGGCGAGCTCCGCCGCGTGTCGGCGCCCCAGGGCACGTTCATTCGCCAGAAGACCGGCGAGTGGAAGCGTCTTGCGGCCAGCTCCGCGCGGCTCTCCACCGACAAGAAGCGCCTCGGCGTCGGCGCCGACGGCCGACCGCGGGAAGACAAGCTGCTGCCGGAGATCGCGGCCATGCTCGACTCCGCGCAGTACGATCTCATCACCCGCGAAGGCGCGGGCCTGGTGGCCATCCAGGGCAGCGCCGGCAGCGGCAAGACCACCGTCGGCCTCCACCGGGTGGCGTACCTTGCGGCGCACAACCCGAACCGCTTCCGCGCCGACCGCATGATGGTGGTGGTGCCCAACGAAGCGCTCATCCACTACGTCTCGCGGGTGCTCCCTTCGCTCGGCGTGGAGGGCGTGCCCATCACCACGTTCCCGCGCTTCGCCCGGCGCATGGTCATCGGCCTGTTCCCGAACCTGCCTTCGCTCCTCCGCGAAGACACGCCGTCGGTGGTGGCCCGCATGAAGAGCTCCGGCGGCATGCTCCGCGCCATCGAGACCCTGGCGAGCCGCATGCACGCCACCATCGAGGGCCGCGTCACCAGCGCCATGGCCAAGTGGGAAGGGGGGGATCTGGTGATCAAGGCCTTCGACGCCACCAAGGATCAGGCGCCCGACGTGCGCGTCACGCAGTTCGCCCAGTGGGTCGCCGGCAAGCGCGAGCTCGGTGGCAGCCGCTTCGACGTGGTGCCCGCCATCACACGCGGCGCCGTGGAAAAGCTCGGCCAGGACCTCCGGCAGAAGACCCGCAACGTGCTCTCGCTGTGGGACGAGCTCTGCACCAACCCGGCGCTCCTGGCGGAGTCGTTCCAGGGCGACGCCACCGTGTCCGCGTCGCATCTGGCGCAGTTCCAGGACTGGTGCGTGCGGCAAACCCGCATTCGCACCGAAGATGATCGCGACGGCGAGACGGCGGCCATCGACGAAGAAGACATGCCGCTGCTCCTCCGGCTCTGGCAGAAGATCCGCGGTCCGCTCCTCAACGAGCGCGAAGAGCCGATCAAGCTTGCGCACCTGTTCGTTGACGAAGTGCAGGACCACAGCGCGGTCGCGCTCCGGGTGCTCCTCGATCTCGCGTCCAAGGAGCAGTCGGTCACGCTGGCCGGCGACGTGGCCCAGCGGATGCTCGACGAAGGCGACGAGCGTGGCGAGTTCGCCTGGACGGACCTCTTGGAAGAGCTGGGCGTGCAGAGCGCCACCGTGGACCCGCTCAAGGTCTCGTACCGCTCCACCGCGGAGATCACCACCTTCGCCCGAGCCGTTCTCGGCAGCTTCGCCCACGAGGCGGAGCCCATCGCCACCCGTCACGGTCCCACCGTCGAGGGCTTCCAGTTCGCTTCGGTGGGCGAGGAAGTGGCCTTCCTGGGCGACGCCCTCAAGGAGCTGGCGGCCGACGAGCCGGACGCCAACGTGGCCATCATCGCGCGCTTTCCCCAGCAGGCCGAGGTGGTGTTCGAGGGCCTCGAGCGCGCGGAGGTGCCACGGGTTCGCCGGGTCGCCAAGCAAGACTTCACCTGGGAGGCCGGTGTCGATGTCACCGACGTTCGACAAACCAAGGGCCTCGAGTTCGACGAAGTCGTCCTGGTGGAGACCACCAAGGAGAGCTTCCCGGATTCGCCCGCGTCGCGTCACGCGCTCTACGTCGGTGCCACCCGCGCGGCGCACCAGCTCTGGTGCATGAGCAGCGGCACGCAGTCGCCGGTGGTGGAAGCGGCCCTCGAGGTCGCGCAGGCTGCGGCCGCGGCTGCGGCCGCAGCGGAACCGCCCCAAAGCTGAGGTCGGTTAAAGCAACGTAATGGCGCTCCGAGGGGCATTGCCGCGACAATGCGGCCCATGATCCGAAGACGATTTCCCATTCTCTTGCTCGCAGCCTCGCTGCTGTGGGCGCCGCTTTCGTTTGCCAAGGCCGAGCACGACGGCAAGGAGCACGGCAAAGACCACGACCGCGCAGCCGACGCTGGCCCCACGCCGAGCGGCACCGCCGGCGAGAAGCACAAGAAGAAGGAGCTCACCGACGAGCAGAAGCAAAAGCGCAAGGAGCACATGGCCGAGCTCCGCGCCAAGTGGGGCGAGCAGCTGAAGAAGCCGGGCGTGAAGGACGAGATGCGCGAGCACATGAAGCGCATGGCCAAGCTCCGGAAGATCGCCAAGGTGGCCAAGGACGCCAAGAAAGACGCCGTCGAGAAGCGCGCCGAGGCCGCCATGAAGAAAGAGAAAGAGCGCCACGACAAGAAGATGGAGGCGCTCAAGGCCCAACCGGGGCCCGCAGGCTCTGCCTCGGCCGCGCCGTCGGCTCCGGCTCCGGCCACCACGGGAGGTGCAAAGTGAACATCCGAACGAGCATGTTGGTCCTGGGGCTCCTGGGCGCCGCGGGCGTCGTGGCCGCGGGCTGCGACAAGGGCGACAAGAAGACCGATACGGCACCAAGTGCCACGGTGGCTCCGACCGCGCCGCTGGCCTCGGCAACCGCCTCCGTGAGCGCGGCACCGTCCGCGAGCGCGACCGTAGCCGTTGCTGACGACGACGAGACGCCGACCGAAGAAGACTTCGACGACGAAGCGGACGACATCACCGCCACCAACGTCGACGCCGAGCTCTCCAAGATCGAGAAGGACCTGAAGTAAGAGGCTTCAGGCTCCAGGCCTCGGGCTTCAGCCCGAACAGCGGCCCGGGCTCCCAGGTGGAGCTCGGGCCGTTTTGCGTTCGGGGGTCGGCCCGGGTGGGTCGCTCCGCCTCCCCCCGGCTTCGCTACAAATTTCGCATAAGATGCATTATGTCAACTAAAGCCCAGCGCCGAGACCTGGGGGTATTCCCCGGAGAAAAACGGCCTTTGGTGGGCTTGGGCGCTCCCCGTCTGCGGTCCTGCCGGTTGCCGTTCGCGAGAACTTCACGACAACGACGACCGGCCGAGCACTCCGCCTCCCACACCACCCCGAGCAACCCCACGGACTCTCTCCAAACCTCCACTCGCCAACCTCGACGCCGGACCTCTCACGCTGCAATAATCGGAGACCCGAAGCCTGACGCCTGGAGCCAATCCGTCGCCCGTAAGC
>JABFRG010000040.1 GCA_013141295.1 Polyangiaceae bacterium | reverse complement strand
GGCCCCGAGCCGCGCATCGTCGCGGCCATCGAGGAGGGACCGGTGACGGGAATCTTCGTGAGCGGGGAACAGGTCCTGGCGGTCGGGGCGTTCGGAACCGTGGAGCTGGTCGTTCGCGTCTGAGATTTTGCGTCTCCCGACGCCCCCGTGATAGCCAACATTTCGATGGGCATACTCGTTCAAAAGTACGGTGGCTCTTCGGTGGCGGACGCGGAGAAGATCGGCGCCGTCGCGGACAAAGTGGCCCTCGCCAAGCGCGCCGGACACGACGTGGTGGTGGTGGTGAGCGCCATGGGGAAGACCACCGACGGGCTCCTCGAGCTCGCACGCAAGGTCTCCATGGACACCGATGCGCCGCGCCGGGAGCTCGACATGCTGGTGTCGACCGGGGAGCGCGTGACCATGGCGCTCCTCTCCATCGCGCTCTTCGCGCGGGGGCACGATGCCATCAGCTTCACCGGCAGCCAGTCCGGCATCATCACCAACGACCGCCACTTCGACGCGCGCATCATCGAAGTGCGGCCGCACCGCATCGAGGACGAGCTTGCCCGCGGGCGCATCGTCATCGTCGCCGGCTACCAGGGCATGAGCTACCGGCGGGAGATCACCACCCTCGGGCGCGGCGGCTCCGACACCACCGCGGTGGCGCTGGCCGCTGCCCTGGGCGCCGAGCGCTGCGAGATCTACAGCGACGTGGACGGCGTCTACACCGCGGATCCGCGGGTCGTCCCGGACGCGCAGCACGTTCCCGAGCTGGATCTCGCGGCCCTCTCGGAGATGGCCGAGTGCGGCGCCAAGGTGCTCAACGCCCAGGCGGTCGAATGGGCCCGGCGCAACAAGATCACCATCCACGCGCGCCGCACCGGCGACGCGCACGAACGGGGCGACGGGAGCGCGCGCGAAACGGTGGCCAAGGACGGCGCCGCGACCCACGTGCGGGCGGTGGTGGGCCTCGATCGCGTGGTGCTCCTGCGGGGTGACGGCCCTCGGCTCCTGGAAGTGGCGGCGCACCTGTCATTGCCGCTCCTCGACGTTCAGCAGGCGCCCGGCGGCGACGTGACCGCGGTGGTGCCGCTGCTCAACCTTCCGGACTGGGATCGCGTGCGCACGGAGCTCGGCAGCAAGGTACCGGCGCTGGAGATCACGGCAGGCCTCGCGCTCGTCAGCGTGGTCGGCGACGGCCTCCTCGGCCCCACCTCGTACGTCGATCGCTTCCGCGCGATCCTGCAGCGCCTGGGCGCGGCCCCCAAGCACCTGGCCGGGAGCCCGCTGCGCATCGGCGCCGTCATCGAGTCGAGTCACCTCGAAGGCGCCCAGCGCGCGCTCCACGACGCCTTCGTCGCGCGCTGAGGCGGGCTTTCTCTACAGGTTCTCCACGCTCTTCAGCATCTCGCTGATGAACTGCACGCGCGGGCGGATGAGACCCAGACGGAGGGCGCCGGGCGGCCGGCGAATGACGTCGATCATGGGCGTGTGCGAGGAGCCGTCGCCGAGATCGTCGCAGAAGGTGACGGTGCGCTGCTCGCCCGCAACGTTGTCGGAATAGCCCTTTCCGCACGCGTCGACCTTCGCGGCGGCGGCGGGTGCGGCGGCGGCGGGCGTCTGCGCCAGGGCCACGCTCGACGAAAGCGTCAGCGCGAGGGTGAGCACGGCGGAGACAGCAGGCAGCATCGTCTTCTTCATTCGGAACCTCCGCCTCTTCGACCCACCGGGGGCGCTCGCCTTGGGTTACCCTGGTGCGTCCATGAACGCGGACACGCTGAAGGTGCTGGTGGAATCGCATCGCAAGGGGCACCTGCCGGCCGCGCAGGCAGGCTCGGGCCTCGCGCTGGGGCAGGCCAATGCCGCGTTCTACGAGGACATCCTCGGGCGCATCGAGACGCCGCTCACGGTGGCCGCCACCGGTAGCTTCGGGCGCGGGGCGGTGGCCCTGCGCAGCGATCTCGATCTCCGCTTCGTGTGCGCCAAGGAGCCGCCGCGGGAAGAAGACGTGGAGGCCTTCCTCTATCCGCTCTGGGACGCGCGCATCGCGGTGGGCCACCAGATTCTCCGGGTGGACGACGTGCTCGAGCTCGCGCTGCAAGATCTCTCCACCGCCACCTCGCTCCTCGACCTGCGGGCCCTGCGCGGCGACACGACGCTGGTGCGGGCGCTTCTCGACCGAGCCTTCGAAGGCCTGTTCGGCGAGGCCCACCTCGCGGCGTTCTTGCAGCGCCTCGAGGAGGAGCGCGACGGGCGTCACGCCCGTTTCTGCGGGTCCGTGTACCTGCTGGAACCGGACGTGAAGAACGGCGCCGGCGGGCTGCGCGACCTCGACCACGCCCGCTGGGCTGCCCGCGCGCGCTACCGCTTCGACCCCCGGGCGCCGACCTTTCGCGAGCTGGTGCACGTGGGCGTGCTGCTCCCGCGCGAAGGCGAGGAGCTCTCGGCGGCGGAGGACTTCCTCTGGTGCGTCCGCAATCGGCTCCACGTACACGCGGACCGCCGGTCCGACCGGTTGACGTTCGAGGAGCAAGAGGCCATCGCGGCGGAGCTCGACTACGGCAGTGAGCCTTCCTCGGTCGAGCGCTTCATGCAGGACTACTACCAGCACGCCCGCGCGGTGGTGCGCGGCTGCGAGCGAATCCTTTCGCTGGCAACGCCCTCTCCCAAGCGGAGGCTGCGGCCCCACGAGATGGACCTGGGCGGCGGCGTGCGATCCTTCGACGGGCAGATCACCATGACGGCGGCCGCCGAGCTATACACCGACCCCGCGCTCGCACTGCGCGTGTACCGGACGGCGATGATGCGATCGATGCCGATCCTACCGTTCGCGCGCGAGGCCATTGCCCGTGCCGCTGCGGAGCCGACCTTCGGCGAGGCGCTGCGCAAGAGCACCGAGGCCGCGCGCCTCTTCGGCGAGCTGGTGTGCTCCAACCTAGAAGTCCCGACGCGGGCCCGCTCCGTCCTCGGCGAGCTCCACGACGTGGGCCTGCTGCTGGCGATGATCCCCGAGTTCTGCAAGGTCACCGGCCGCGTGCACCACGACGTGTACCACGTGTACACGGTGGACGTGCACAGCGTGGCCGCGGTCGACTGCCTGCGCGCGTTGGCGCGCGGTGAGCTGGTCTCGGCGCATCCGTTGGCGAGCCGCCTGGCGGTCGAGGTCGCGCAGGAAGGACGCCTGTATTTTGCAACCTTGCTCCACGACGTGGGGAAGGGGTATCCGGATCGCGACGGCTCCCGCGCGAAGCACTCCGAGAGCGGCGCGCAGCTGGCCGAGACCATCGCGCCCCGGCTCGGCTTCGGTGAGGCGGACACGCGCGCCATCGCGCTGCTCATCCGCAATCATCTCACGATGTACCACGTGGCCACCCGGCGCGATCTCGACGACCCCAGCACCATCGAGGAGTTCGCGCGGGTGGTCGATAGCCGCGAAGCGCTGCGCAACCTGTACCTGCTCACGGTGGCCGACATCACCACGACATCGCCGCAGGCCATGACCGCCTGGAAGGCGCGCATGCTCGACGAGCTGTACTTTCTCACCGACGCCTTCCTCTCGGGGAATCGCGAGGAGCGCCCGTCGGTGCGCGCCCAGGTGGCGAGCCCCTCCGTTCCGGACGCCTTCGCGCAGGCGTTTCTCCGGAGCATGCCCGAGCGCTACTTCCTGGCCACCCCGCCGGCCACCATCGCAGCCCACCTCGAGGTGGCTTATTCGCGCGGCGCCGACTCGTTCGCGTTGGGCCTCGCGCCGGCCCAGGACCTGCCGGGCGGGGCAGCTTCGGAGCTCCTGGAGCTCTGCGTGGTGGCCGACGATCGGCCGGGCCTTCTGGCCCGCATCGCCGCCGCGCTCACCGCCAATCGCCTGGAGGTGCTCTCGGCGCAGGTGTACTCGCGAACGACCGAGCGCGGCGCCGAGGCGGTGGACGTGTTCTCGCTCCGCGACCGCCAGGAAGCCGACGCCGAGCAGCGGGAGCGCACGCTCCGCGCCGTCCGCGCCGATCTGCGGCGGCTCCTCGACGACGGGCTCGACCCCAAGGAGCTGGTGCGCCAGTACCTGGGGCGTCCGTCCACGAGCCCGCGGCGTACGCCCTCGGTGACGCCCGAGGTGGTCTTCGACGACCGCGCCTCGCCCCTGCACACGGTGGTGGAGGTGTTCGCGAAGGACCGGCCGGGTCTGCTCTTCGCGCTCTCGCAGGCGCTGTCGGATCTCGGGCTCACCATCGCGCTCTCCAAGATCAACACCGAAGGCGCCAAGGCGGCGGACGTGTTCTACGTCTCCGATCTGCGCGGCGAGAAGCTGCCTCCGGCGCGTTTCGCCGAGGTCCGCGAGGCGATCTTGCGCTGCGTCGACCCCGAGGGTGGGGGCGTGGCCTCGGCGCATCCCTAGCCCGGGGCTAGGCGGTGTTCGTCGGGACCCAAGGTCCGGGCGCGCCTTTTGTCCAACCAGGCGATGCCAAACCTGCGTACTCTACGGGCCCCATGAAACGCGCCTGCTTCGCTCTGCTCGCCCTCGTCGCCTGCGGCGGCCCGCCCCCCAAGAACGCCGAGACCCCCGA
>JABFRG010001019.1 GCA_013141295.1 Polyangiaceae bacterium | reverse complement strand
TTTGCACGAGCACAGCGCGAGAGCGCGCCTCGGAGCCGGCGTCGATGCCCAGGCTCGACGCGATGCGATCGGCAGTGCGGAAGCCCACGCCCCACACGTCGATGGAGAGGCGGAACGGGTCTTCCTTCAGGAGCCGCACCGCGTCCTGCCCGTAGCGCTTGAAGATGCGCATCGCGAGGCCCGCGGAAGCGCCGTGGGCCTGGAGGAACACCATGACGTCGCGCACCGCCCGGTGGGCCTGCCAGCTGTCGGCGATGGTGTCGGCCTTGCGCCGGCCGATGCCCTCCACCTCGCGGAGGCGCTCCGGCTCCTCGTCGAGGACGCGCAGGGTGGCGAGACCGAAGGCCTCGACGATGCGCTTGGCGTACTTGGGCCCCACGCCGGAGACGGCGCCCGACCCCAGGTACTTCTCGAGACCGTGCAGCGTGCTGGGCCCGAGCTCGGTGGCGCTCAGCACTTTGAGCTGCGAACCATGCTTCGCGTCCACGACGTGCAGGCCTCGGATGCGCACCCGCGTCCCGGAAGGCAGCGGCGGCATCGTACCCACCACCGTTACCCGGTCTTTCACACCTTCCACGTCCAGCTTCAGCACCCGAAAACCCGTGTCCGAGTTTTCGAAGGTGACACGCGCAACCTCGCCTTCGAGAGTAACCTCCTCGTTCGGCGAGCCGAGCGGGTTCTTCCCGCCTCCGCCCGGCCTATCGAACAAAGTCGCCATGGAAATCCTGACCTTCACTCTACTGTCTTTTGGTTCGCTCTTCTCCATCGTCGATCCGTTCGCCGCCGTTCCCGTGTTCCTGGCGCTGGTGGGCGACCACCCCCGTCCGCAGCAGAAACGTACGGCCCTCCGCGCCGCCCTCACCTGCCTCGTCGTGCTCCTCTCGTTCGGCGTGGCGGGATCGCTCATTTTCCGTTTCTTCGGCATCACCATCCCGGCCTTCAAGATCGCCGGCGGAATCCTCCTCTTCGGCGTGGGCCTGGAGATGATGCGCGCGCAGAAGTCGAAGACCCGCGGCACCGCCGAGGAAGAGCACGAGGCCGAGACCAAGGAAGACGTGGGGCTCATCCCCATCGGCCTGCCGCTGCTCTCCGGCCCCGGCGCCATCGCCACCGTCATGGTCTTCGTCGGTCAGGCAAAGGACATGTCGCACAAGATCGGCGTGCTCATCGCCGTCGCGGTGGTGAGCCTCGCCTCGTTCCTCATCCTTCGCTCTGCCGGCCTCATGTCGCGCGTGCTGGGCAAGACCGGCATGAACGTCATCAGCCGCATCATGGGGCTCATCCTTGCGGCAGTGGCCATCCAGTTCGTGCTCGATGGCACCCGCGAAGCCTTCCCCGGCTTGGCCACCAAGGTCGGCGCCGCAGTGGAAAAGGCAGCCCCCGCCAGCGCACCTTCGGCCGCCCCCCAGGAGTAGTGTCGCACCTGGTGCGAGCCGGTTGCGTCGATCTCCCACGGATCGCCGAGGCACCAGCCAATGCCATGGAATGGCACGTCACGCTTCTTCGGTCGGCTGGCGACGGTGGGCTTGGGCGGGGTTGGGGGTAACGGTGCTGGCGACGCTCGGCCTGGAGGTGGCGGGCGCCGCCGATTGGTCGCGCCTCGACCTCGCCCGCTGGGAGAGCGACTCCACCTGGGAAGAGGCGTTCCGCCTCGCGAAGTGCGCCGGCTTCGGCAACGCCGATCGTGCATTGTACACGTACATGGCCCTGGGCGCGGTCCTGCTGGCGATGTGTCTGGTGCGCATGGGCGCCCGCAGCATCACGGCCACGCGCGTCCCCATCCCGTGGCCGCGGACGGCCATGCAACGCGCCACCTGGGTGGGCATCCTGGCCTCCGGTCTGACCATCGTCGTCCCGCAGATTCCCGCCTGGATCGCGATGACCTCGATGGCGCTCATCACCGCGCTCTCGATCCGCGAGGAGCGCTTGGCGCTGGCGCAGGCGGTTCGCGCGGGCCGCGTTCCCGGTTGGTCGCTGCGCGCGGGGTGCCAGAGCGATGACCGCGACGAGACCTCGGTCCCGGTGCTTCACGGCTTCGGATCCCAGCTCGGCGAAGTGCTGGAGTACACCCCCGCCGGCAACTACCGCGAGGCCGCCATCACCCAGGTGGCCCGCCTCGCGCCGCAGCGCACCCGCGGTCTGTGGATCGCCGCCAGCGTGGTGCTAGGGACGCTGGTGCTGGGCTCGCTGGGGGTGAGCGCCCTCTGGGTAGCTACGCACTGGGAGACGGAGACCGACCGGGTGGAGTACGCGCACCGGCAGTAGCCGCGCTGCACAAAGGAAGAAGGGCGCGGCACCGAAGTGCCACGCCCTTTGCAGTTCAGGAACCTTCTTCGCTCAGAGCAGCGAGGTGGTCTTCACGAACATGTCGAAGGGACCGGTGTCGTCGCTGAAGTACGCCGCGTGGTACACCAGGATCGACCCGCCGGCCGGGATGCTGACGGCGGCGGTACTGCGCTCGCTTGGCATCGGCGCGCATTGGCTTGCGTCGCACACGGAGCTCAAGAACGTGGTCCGCGCGCACATCTGAGGCCACAGCGCGCAGGCATGCGGGTTGATGGCAAAGGCAAGTGTCGCCGACCGGCGCGCGGGGCGGATGCTTCGGTTTCCCGGCGCAGTCGGCGACCGGCTTGGCCAACAATGTCGTGACACCGAGGTGACAGACGCCGCGCGACAGGTCTGCATGCGCGCTGCGAACAAGACTTGACTCCTCGTCGTGACGCGATCTAGGGTTGCGCGAGTGGGGAGAGCAAGCAACAGAGGGGGACGTATCGCGTTGTCATCGCAACGGCGGAATCGCCGCGCCGCGATGTTGTGGACATCGACGAGTCCGCCTGAACAGTCGAAATCGTTTGCGACCCAACTAAAGGGGCTCATGTCCGAGCCGTTCCGCAGCGCAGATAGCATGGCAAGTTGTGCGAGGGTTGCGCGCCGACCCTCGTGGCGCATGGAATAGACACAGAAAAAGCGAGCCTCAAAATGGAACTCAACAGGAAGACATCCAACTTCCCCACTAGGCATACACTCCAGTGGGCCATCATTGCCACTCTCCTCACACAGGGCTCGACTGCTTGCACTGAAGGCCAAGCTCCGAACCGAGGCGCGCCGGTCGGACTAGCGATAGACTCTGGGCGGCCGGACGCGGACGGCGCGGGACGACCGGAGAGCAGTGCCCCGATCGTGGAACAGGTCCCTAACTGGCTATCTGGCGACTGGGAACGCGCACCTTGCCCTGGAAGCCAGTGCAACATTTGGGTAGCACGAACGCCTCAAATATCGATTAAGGGCCTGGCCTGGAAGCCCTGCGAAGTCAGCAGATCGGGCTGTCGGGAACTTGTCGTGCAGTGGACGCCATATCTTGGACGAGTACTGGGCTTTCTCGGAATGGACCCGATGTTCGCTGTCGCGGGATCCGAGCGCCCGGTACTGGCGCTCGGTATGCTTTATCCGACAAGCGACTACGCAGTCCACGACAGAAGCGTCGAAGCGGTGTTTGACCCGGATGGTCGAGCCATTTTTGCCGTAGCATACGAATTTTCTCAAAAGTCGACCGCGGTCGGCGCACTCTCGGTAACGCCCTCCGGACTGACTCAGGCGCTCTACTCCTCGAAAACCACGACACAGCGATATCGAATGGCGAACTGGTCGTCCCCTAATTCCTTCAAAGACGCTGACCGTCCACTCAGCTCGATTGGCCCCGGATCCATCGGCGGCATTCAAGCGAACGGGCCCATGGTCTTGCAGACCCTTTGGGACCCATACACGCAATACGCTGTCGTGAGCACTCAGCCTGCCGCACCGATTGCACCAACGCTAGACGCCGTGCGTCCATTGGCCAATGGCTTCGTCGGTCGGTCTCTCGGCGGCCGCAGCATCCTGGTCGTCGATTCAAATGGCACTTCGCATGAAGCACACTCGGCAGTACCTGGGAGAACGATAAGCGGCGTCGCATCCATCCAAACCGGGACAAACTCTGTCGTCTGGGTCGAGTCCGCCGGCACCGCACCTACACTACACGACTCCGTTCTATACACCGCTCCGCTCAGCAATCCAACAACCAAGCTGGTGCCGCGGCTTGTTGGCTCGCTGCCGGGCACGGGCGGCCTTGGTGGTTCTCTTATGGTCGCGATGAACGGGATGGCCGTGGTCGTACCAGACTACGACCACGTTCTTCTCCTCCGCCTCTCAGACGGGGCGACGTGGACACTCCGAGCGCAGCCAGGCGAACAGTTCACCCAACCTCTTTGGGCAGACGACACGGAAGTATGGATTGGCGCCGGAAGCACACACGGAACTGGCATCTACGAGAACAAGACGTTGCGCGTCCCTCGAGACGTCTTTTCGAAAATCAACTAGCAAGCACGCACTCGTATACAGCCGCCCACCATGTCAAACATGAGAACAGTTTCACTATTGGGTGCATATCCAGCGGCGGCATGATCATGCGGCGAACGAGGCCGTATAGGTTGCGTGGAGTTCCTGGTGAAGGCCGTCGAAACGGCCCGAGAGAATGGCCGTCCGGAAGAGCATGACGGTCTGTC
>JABFRG010000565.1 GCA_013141295.1 Polyangiaceae bacterium | reverse complement strand
GGGGGTCAGCTCCTTTGCGTGGCGCCCTGCTCTGCCACGCTCACGCCTGGAGAGCCGTACCGCGTCGATGCACCGGGCATGGTGAGCACGTCCTTCGTGGCGAAGGCCGAGCAGCGGAACCTCCGCGTCGATGGAGGCTCCGCTACCGCGCGGGTGGGGGGCCTCGTTCTGGTGGCCCTCGGCGGCGGCGCGGTAGCCTTCGCGGGCGGGCTCGCCTCGGCGGTCAGCCAGGGCTTGACCGATCACTCCATGAGCACAGACACGGCCAAGCCGCTCCTCACCGTGAGCATCGTGACCCTGACCGTGGGCGCCGCGTTCCTGGTGTCCGGCTGGATCCTCGCGCTGGCGAACGGGACCTCGGTGACGCCGGACGCCGCAAAGGCCCGCCCGGCGGCGCGCAACGTGTGGATCACCCCGACCGGCCTGTCGTTCTGAGGGCCCCTCCGCATTGCAGCAAGTGGGCTGAGGGGGCCCTCGCTTCGTTCCTAGGAGACAGGGCGGATAGCCACTCCGTTTCCTTTCGCGGTCACCCCGAAGCGCAGCGAGGGGGGCCTCCGATCTCTGCGACGGAGTGGCAGAGGGGGTCCCTCGCTTCGCTCGGGATGACCGCTGTTTTTCGAGATACTGGCGCGACCCGCCCGTGAAGACTCGGAATGATCCCGTGCTGCAGGTACTGGCGCGCTCCGCGCGTTACTGCTGCGTGAGCTCGATGCGCAGCGTGGTGAGCGGCGCGCCGGACACGTTGGTGTTGCCGGCGACGAGCTCGCTCTCGTTGGGCACGATGGTGCGCTTGGTGCCAATGGGATCGGGGGTCGCGATGTCCGCATCGAAGACCTGTACGGCGAAGCCCGTGGACAGCAGGTCCTTGGCCTTGACGGTGCAGCCGCCGCTGGGCCAGACCGGATTGAAGGAGTCGTTCACCGTTGGCGTGACCACCGGCGTGGCCGCGCTCGGCGGGCACCAGAGGCTCACGTAGGGATCCGGCGCGCCGCCGCCCACGTCCCAATCGGCGGCGCCGTTCTTGGTGGCGACGGTGGCGCTCGCCGGGTGCACCGTCCACATCGACTCCGGGTCCACCCCGCAAGCCTGGTCGGCCTTGCAGATCTGCTTGCCGGAGCATACGGCGCAGGTCTGGCCATTCTTGCCGCAGCCGGCGGCGGTGATGCCGGTCTGGCACGCGCCATTGAGACAGCAACCGGTGCAGTTGCCGGCGTTGCACGAGGTGGGGTTGACGTTGCCGGCGTCACCGTCACCCGCGCCGCCGTCGACCGGCGTCACGGCGACGTCGCTCCCGGCATCGAGCGGCGCAACGGTGGGGTCGTCGGACGAGCAAGCGAGCAGGCCGGCGAGCGGAAGAGCGAGAGCCACGTAGCGAGCGAACATAAGGAACCTCCAAAGAAGACGGACCCCAGCGGTCCGCCGTGATGAGGCGCCCCTCAGCAAGGCACATGCCGCGCTGCGCTACGTACGGTCGAACACGAAAACACCTTCGTTGCACGAGCACGCCCGACCTTACACGTGACTTTGCTGGCGCAGGGTGAGGTAGGAAATGCGACGCGTGTAGCGACGTGCACGGCGCGCGTGCCCACGTGTGCAGGACCTTGCACAATGCACGCTGTGGGCGCGCGCATCCCGGCGGATCATCGCCGAGGCACGGCCGCTGCAGACGCGGAAGGCATGCTCTTCTATCTCGTCGCGTTCTCCCTCGGACCCGTGGCCATGGCGGTGGAGGCGCGCCTCGGCAAGCGCCTGGGCGTTTACCGCGTGGCCGACACCCGGGGCAATCTCAGCCAGTTCTTGGGGGAGATGATCCTCACGGTGGCGCTTCGTCTCGATATATTTGCACTGTACACGCATGTCGCGAGCCGCATCGGGCTCCTGCACTTTTCGCCGCGGCACGTCGGCACCTGGGTCGTGGCCTTCCTGGCCATGGACTTCATGTACTACGTCGGGCATCGCTGCCTGCACGCGGTAGGCGCGCTCTGGGCGCTCCACACCGTTCATCACCAGTCCGAGGAGTACAACTTCTCGGTGGGCATCCGCGGGCCTTGGCTCAGCGCGCTCCAGACCATTCCCTTCATGCTGCCGCTGGCGCTCCTCGGGTTGCCGCCTTCGGTGCTGGTGCCGCTCTACGTCTTCCACACCGTGTACAAGCTGGTGGTCCACACGCGTCTCCTGGGCTCGTTCGGGCCCCTCGACGCGCTGCTGGTGAGCCCGCGCATGCACCGCGTCCACCACAGCGCGCGCCGGGAGCACCAGGACAAGAACTTCGGCGGCGTGCTCTCCCTGTGGGACCGCATCTTCGGAACGTACTCGCCAGACGAAGCGACCGAGGGCTTCGGCCTCGGGCACGCGCCCGACGCGGACCCGCTCGCGAACAACCTCGAGCCCTTTCGCGCTCGGCTCGGCCGCCCGGCTGGCGGGGCAGGGGAGACGAAGCGCCCGCTCTCGCAGGCCGTGGCCTGGTGGTGCTTCGGTGGCACGGCTGCCGCGACCCTCGCCTTCATGGTCTATGGTCCGTCGCTCCCGCTGGGGTATCGCCTGGTGCTCGCGCTCCCGCTCCTGGGGCTGCTCCGGCTGGGCAATCGACCGGCGCCGGCGGAAGGCGCGGCCCGCAGCGCGGGTGCCTGAGGCGACGTCGGACCGCACGCTCGAGGCCTTCTTTTGGTATGGGCTTCGGATGCTCTCGATACGTCCCGCGGTGGTCACCGATGTTGCCCAGATTCTCGCGTTCATCCGCGAGCTCGCCGAGTACGAGAAGCTCTCGCACGCGGCGGTGGCCACCGAGGCCGATCTCCGCGAGACGCTCTTCGGCGCGCGCCCGTGTGCCGAGGTGCTCATGGCGGAGTGGACCGGGGAGGGCGCGACGTCGCCCGCAGGCTTCGCGCTCTTCTTCCACAACTACTCCACGTTCCTCGGCAAGCCGGGCCTCTACCTGGAAGATCTCTTCGTGCGGCCGGCCTTTCGCCAGAAGGGCATCGGGGCGGCGCTCCTCGGCCACCTGGCGCGCCTGGCGGTATCGCGCGGCTGCGGTCGCTTCGAGTGGGCGGTGCTCGACTGGAACGAGCCCGCCATCGGGTTCTATCGAAAGCTCGGCGCGCTGCCGCAAGATGAGTGGACCACGTTCCGCGTAACGGGCGACGCTCTCGCCGCCCTCGCGCGCTCCGTGTAAGGTGACCCATCCATGGCCGCCAAGCGCACCGCGAAGAAGTCCCGTCCGCCCCGTCCGCCCGCGCCCGAGCCTTCGAAGGGCCCCGACCTCGGCAAGCTCCGGGGCGAGATCGACGCGGTGGACGAGCGCCTCCACGGCCTTCTCAACGAGCGGGCGCGGCTGGCGCGCGCGGTAGGTACGCTCAAGAGCAAGGACGCCAAGAGCGTCGACTTCTATCGGCCGGAGCGCGAGGCCCAGGTGCTGCGCATGGCCATCGCCCGCAACCACGGGCCTTTGCGCAACGAGGAGATCGCGCGGCTCTTCCGGGAGATCATGTCGGCCTGCCTGGCCCAGGAGGAGCCCCTCAAGGTGGTGTTCCTGGGGCCCGAAGGCACCTTCACCCAGACCGCGCTGCTCAAGCACTTCGGTCACTCGGTGCGGGCCATGCCGCTCGGCACCATCGACGAGGTGTTCCACGAGGTCGAGACCTCGAGCGCGGACTTCGGCGTGGTGCCCATCGAGAACTCCACCGAAGGCATGGTCAACCACACGCTCGATCGCTTCATCGGCTCTCCGCTCAAGATCTGCGGCGAGGTCGAGCTGCGCATCCATCAATTCCTCATGGGCAAGGTGAGCTCGCTTTCGCGGGTCAAGCGCGTGTGCGCCCACGAGCAGTCGCTGGCGCAGTGCCGCGGGTGGCTCGCCGAGCACCTTCCCGATGCCCAGCGCGTGCCGGTGTCGAGCAACGCCGAGGGCGCGCGCCGGGCTCGCGACGAGGAGGGGACGGTGGCCATCGCCGGGGAGACCGCCGCCGAGGTCTACAGCTTGCCGGTGCTTGCCCACGAGATCGAGGACCGCCCGGACAACACCACGCGCTTCTTCGTCCTGGGTCGAAAGCTCTTCCGGCCCAGCGGTCACGACCGCACCACGCTGCTCGTCTCCGGCAAGCAGAGCGAGGAGGCGGGCGTGCTCTTCCGGCTCCTCGAACCGCTGGCGGCGCACGGCGTGAGCATGACCCGCATCGAGTCGCGGCCCTCGCACAAGAAGAAGTGGGACTACGTCTTCTTCATGGACATCGAGGGGCACGCCGAGGAGCCGCGGGTCGACAAGGCCCTCACTGCGCTCCGGGAGCGGGCGTCGCTGTTTCGTGTGCTGGGCTCGTATCCGCGCGCCGTGCTCTGACCCCGATAGCCCCCGGACGCGCCTCGATGCGACGGTTCTGCGCCATCGTGCGGGGAGCCGGGAAACTTTCCCGGGGGCCGGGCGTATGGAGCGGTATGGATCGCCTGACCTTGGCCCTGCGCACCGAGAGCGACGAGGAGCTCGTGGCCGGCGTGCGCGCCGGTAGCCACTCCTTTTCTGTCCTCGTGTCGCGTCACGCAGCGTGCGGTACACC
>JABFRG010000409.1 GCA_013141295.1 Polyangiaceae bacterium | reverse complement strand
CGCCGCGGTGCACGGCGCCGCAGACATGGTGGCGTTCTATCTGGTGGCGCTCGCCGCACCGAAGCGCTTCTTCCTCGCGCCGCGCAAGCTGGGAGAAGACACCTCGCCACCGTCGCTCCTCCTGGGCAGTGGCTTCGCGCCGCGGGTCGTGCCGCGCGTCACCGGCGCGCAGGCGAGCACACGCACCCGGGCCTTCCGCACCGAGCGCGAGGGGCGCCGCGAGGCGTTCTTCCTCGATCGCACCCGTCCGTACGATCCCCTGGTGGGCAGCGTCGAGCCCAAGCACATCGACGAGGCGTTCCGCGACCCCATGGCGGTGACTGCCCTCGAGCGCTATGGCACGTGCGCCTTTCGCGGCTTCGCCGCCCACGCGCTCAAGGCCCGAGCTTCGGACGAGGACGAGGCGATCCTCGATGCGCGCGGCGAGGGCAACCTGCTCCACGGCATGCTCGCCCGCGTCTTCGTGGCGCTCCGCGACGCGCTCCGGGAACGACCGCGACGCCGCGATGCGCTCCGCCAGAGGGCCGCGCTCCTCCTGGAGGACGAGCTCGCGAAAGCGGAGAACCCGCTCAAGGCCATCCAGATCGAGCAGATCACCCTCCAGGTGATGGGCATCGTCGAGCGCGCGGTGGACGACGACACCTGGGACTTCGTCCTGGCCGAGCACGGATTCGGTCGGGAGGAGGCCTGGCCGGGTTGGCCAGTGATGGTCGACCGGCGGCGCGTCCAGCTGGAGGGGCGCATCGATCGCGTGGACGTGTCGCACGATGGCACGTTCGCGCGGGCGGTGGACTACAAGCGGACGCCGGTGGACCTCTCGCGGCTGGAGGACACCAGCCTGCAGGTGCCGCTCTACACCAAGGTCGCCGCTGCGGCGCTGGGCAAGCAGGTGGGGCTCGGCGTGTACGTGGCTCCCCAGCGCGACACCGCGCAGAAGCCCGAGGCCTTCGCCGAGAGCGTGCGCACGCTCGAGGCGCGCATCGGACAGATTCTGCTGCCGATCCTGGCGGGTGACGTGACCCCCCGGCCCAAGCGCGAGCAGACCTGCCTGCATTGCGACTTTGCCGGTGGCTGTCGCCGTCCCTCGTTCGCCGTCCCCGCCGACGAGAACGAGTAGCCTAGATTGGTGCTCTAGGGCTTGTGGGCGAGCCGCTTCTTCGAAGCGTCCGAGAGCTCGACTTCGATCCACGTCTCGCCGACGCTGGTGACCACCACGTCGCCGAACTTCTTGTGGATCAGCTTCTGCCCCAGCTCGAAGTGGCCTTCGGCGGAGTAGGGGACCGCAGGGCGATCGCCGAGCGACTCCGGCGACGCTTCGACCACCGGCGCCGGTGCCAGCTGACCGCGCAGGATGTCCACCAGCGCGCGGCGCATTTCCGGGGCGCGCTCGTATTCGGAGGTGAGCGCGATGCGCGCGAGGAGCTCCTCTTCCACCGAAGCGAGGGCTTCGTAGATATGCGCGCGGTCCTTGGCGCCCACCGCCCACGCCACGGCGCGCGCCGCCTGCGGAACCCGATGCTCGTAGCCGAAGCGCTCGTTGCGCGCGGCGGTGCAGGCTTTGGCCGCGGCCTTGGCGGCGGCGAGGTTGTCGGGCGTACGGGCCGATAGCCAGGCTTCGGCCGACTCCAACGCCTTTTGCGGGCGCTCGTCGTCGCGCCGCGCCACGGCCCAGTCGGCGATGAGCAGATCGCGCACTGCCTTGATGGCAGCCCGGAGGAGGGCCTCTTCCTCCACCTCTTCCAAGGCTTCCGCCCATGCGGTCTCCGGGAGACCCTTGACGGGATCACCCCGCATGGCTGCCAACCGATCGAGACGCGCTAGGAGGGTCGCTCGTTCCACGGCCGAGACCATACCACGAGTCGGAGTCGCGGAAGTGGGAGATGCCATGGCCCGACGCGCCGCCGCGAAAAGCCTTTTCCGAACGCCTGGGCGCCGGGAGACCACGCGTTGCGTGTAGTATGCATCTTCAGCGGCCCGGTGCCGCGGCGCTCCACCTTCCGCGTCGGCTGCAGTATGCTGCGCCCCCCATGGCGGCCCCCGACGAATTCTCCCTGTACGCGTTCGCGCGCAATCAGGTGGTGGCTGCCAGCGCCGGCACGGGAAAGACCCACGTGCTCGTGGGCGTGCTCGTTCACGCCCTCCTGGGGGCGAGCGAGCTCGACGAGCAGAAGCCGGTGGACCCGACGCGCATCGTCGCCACCACGTTCTCGCGCAAGGCGCGGGGCGAGATCCTGGAGCGCCTCCGGCGAGAGCTCGACCGCATCGCGGAAGATCCGCTGGCGTCGCCCTACGGTGCCTCGCTCCTGCGCTATGCCGAAGCGCGCGCGCTGGCGTCGCGCGCCCGGCGCGCCTTGTCGCGGGTGGGGCAGGTGGGCGTGACCACCCTTCACGCCTTTGCCGGAACCCTGCTCCGCCGCTACGCGAAGGATCTCGGCCCCGACTTCGAGATGCTCGACGAGCATCGGACCCGCGCCGAGCTTTCGGCAGCGGTCGACACGGCGCTGGAACGCGTCGCTGCCGAACGGCCGGAAGTGGCCGCCACCTTGGTGCGGTGCACCGGCGGCCTCTTGCGCCTGCGCGGGTACGTCCAGGCGTTCCTCGCGAGTGCCGAGGAAAAGGACCCGGCCACCATGGTCATCGCCGACGACGCCTCGGCGATCCTGGAGGAGATGGAGCGCTTTCACCGGATCGCCGAGAGTCTCGACGGCAAGGGGTGGCTCCCGCTGGTCGCGGCCCTTGGCGACGCACGCCGCAGCGGCGACGCCCAGGCTTGGGAGGCGGCGGTCATCGCCATCATCGAGCGGAAGAACACTCCCAAGACCGAGGAAGAAGAAGCGCTCAAGGTGTTCGTGGACGCCCTGGGCACCGAGAAGAAGGCCGATCGCGCGCGGGCGTTCCTGGAGCTCGCCCGGCGTCGCGACGAGCTTTCGCCGGTGGCCGAGCACTTTCGCTCGCTGGCGGTGGCGGCGCGATCCATCTACCGGCAGAGGCTCACCGACCTGGGCGCCCTCGACTTCGGGGAGGTTCAACGACGGGTGCGCGATCTGCTCCGCGACGCGCCGGAGGTGGCGCGCGAGGTGGGCGCGCGGTTCGACCTCCTCCTGGTGGACGAGTTCCAGGACACGTCGCCGGTGCAGGGCGAGATGGTGCGGCTCCTTTGGCAGCGCGCGGATCTGCCGCATCGCCCCGGTTACGTGCCGGAGCTCTCGGAGCTGCGCCCGCGCGGCCTCTTCATCGTGGGCGATCGCAAGCAGTCGATCTACGGCTTCCGCGGCGCCGACGCCTCCATCTTCGCCGCCTTCTGCGTGGGGCTGGCGGGTGAGCCGGCCAGGCTCGCCTTGGGCATCGCGCGGCAGACCGTCTGGGAGCCGGAGGCGCCTTCCGCCGATTTCCTCTCGCTCACCGCCAATCGTCGCTCGACCGAGCCGCTGCTCCGGATCATCAATCCCTTCTCGGCGCGGGTGTTCCGGCCGGAGGTCCCCATCGCCGCATACGAGGTGGCCTACAACCCCGAGACCGAGGACCTCCGGGTGCCGGTCACCGCGGCACCGCTCGCGCCGACGGAGCCTCGGCGCCAGGTGGCCAGCTGGCTGAGGCCGCCGGTGGAGCGCGTGACCTCCACCAAGGCGGCGGAGGCGGAGATCATCGCGGGCGAGGTGGAGCGCCGCGCCGGGGAGGGGCGCGCCTACCGCGACTTTGCGGTGCTCGCGCAGTCGAACGCCATGCTCGAAGCGGCCGCTTTTGCCCTGGCATGCCGGCAGATTCCCTACGTGGTGTTCGGCAGCCGATATTTCGCGGCGCGCGAGGTGCGCGACGTTCGATCGCTGCTCGCCCTCGTTCACGACGCCCGCGACACCGCGGCCATGTTGGAGGTCCTGCGCGGGCCCTGGGTGGGGCTCTCCGACGATGCGCTGCTCGATCTCGTACGCACCCACGGCCGCCTCCGCCTGCTGGCTCCCACCGAGCGCTTCGACATCCGTGAAGCGGAGGCTTACGAGAAGCTCACCGAGCTCGTGACCAACCTGTCTCGTATCGGCAATCGCCTGGGGCCCGCCGAGACCGCCCGCGTCGCCATCGAGACCCTGGACTACTTCGGGGTGCTGGGCGCGTTGCCGCGCGGCGCGCAGCGCATCGCCAACGTCGAGAAGCTCCTGCGTCTCCTGATGCCGCTCGCCACCCTGCGGGAAGCGGTGGCGTACCTCGATGCAGCCATGGACGAAGGCGCACGTGAGGGCGAGGCGGCGCTCTTCTCCGAAGAGGACGACGCGGTGCGGCTGCTCACGGTGCACGCCAGCAAGGGCCTGGCCTTTCCCGTGGTGTTCTTGCCGGAGGTGGGCAAAGGAGCATCCCGCGTAGGCAGCGATTTTGCCACGGCCTTCGCGGCACACGGCCCGCCTGCGATTTCCGTCCGCCTCCGCGGAGCCACCGGTCGCGCGCTGGTTCCTCCGCTCGCGCGGGCCGCCGATCGCACCGCCCGTCGGCGCGACCGTGCGGAGCGGCAGCGGGTGTGGTACGTCGCCGCGACCCGGGCCGCGGAAGAGCTGGTGTTCGT
>JABFRG010000161.1 GCA_013141295.1 Polyangiaceae bacterium | reverse complement strand
CTCCACGGTGCTGCCGTCGGCGGCGAGGCGGTAGGGAACCTTGAGCTCCTTGAGCTTGGCGACGAGCGCGCCGGCGTCTTCCTTCTCCATCTGGTTGTAGAGGACCGCGTAGGGCTCGAAGGACGTACGTAGGTAGAAGTAGCCCACCAGCGCGAGCGCGGCCGCCAGCGTGGTGAAGGCGAGGATCCGGGAAGAGCGGGGAAGGGCGGCGAAGCGCTCCTTGATGCGGCCCAGCGGGACGGCGACGCTCGCGGGCAGGAAGCCCAGTTTCGGATCCTCAGACATTGGTCCTCCAGATTTCGTGGAACGCGTCGAGCAACTTGTTGCGGATCGAGCCCACCAGCTTCAGCGAGATTTCCGCTTCCTTTACCGAGATCATCGTGCCGTGGAGATCGTCCAGGGTGCCCTGGGCCACCGCTTCGGCCTTTTGCGTGGCCTGGGCGTGCGAGGCCGAGGCGCTCTCGACGACACCCTGGAGGGTGTCTGCAAAGGACGGCCCATCGACCTTTGCTGCCTCCTCGGTGCCGCGCAGCCGCGCCTCGGACGCGTCCGAGGGCAGGGTAGGGGCGACGTAGGTGCCGGCGTCGATGCGCACTGTCATTGACCGATCTTGAGGGCGGCCTTGGCCATGCCCTTCACCGATTCGATGGAGGTGACGCCGGCCTCGTAGGCGCGCGAGGCAGTCATGAGGTTGACCATCTCCGTCACCACGTTGACGTTCGGGTACTCGACGTAGCCCTGGGCGTTGGCGTCGGGGTGCCCCGGCTCGTACACCATCTGACCTTGCGTCTGGTCGGCGCGGACCTCCTTGAGCTCCACCTTGGTGACGCTGCGAAGGACGGGATCGAACGACGCGCCGTTCACCTTGGTGGCCTGGAAAACAGGGTCGAGACGCTTGTAGGGCGTGCCGTCCTCGGTCTTGGTGGTGCGGGCGTTGGCGAGGTTGGAGGCGATGACGTTCATGCGCCCGCGCTGGGCGCTGAGGCCGGACGCGGCCACTTCCATCGCGGAGAAGACGCCGGGGGCGTGGACCGGGCGGGTCATCCGTTCCTCCCGTCGTTGGCGGCCCAACCGAGCGTGGAGAGCTCGTTGGAGACCAGGTTGGCGATGACGTCGTAGCGCACGTTGTTGGCGGCGATCTTCACCGCTTCGCGCTCGAGGCTGACGCCGTTTCCATCGCCGCCGGGGCTGGCGCCCGGGTCGTTCACGACCTTGCCGAGCTCGGGTTTCTGCGCGATTCCGAAGTGCCCCTCGTGGGTCGCCGAGAGCGTCGCGCCCAGCACCTTCTCGAAGGCGGGCGTGCGCTGCAGGTCCACCGGCTTGTAGTTGGGCGTGTCCACCTGCGCCAGGTTGGAGGTCAGCAGGTTGTGCCGCTGCATGTGGTAGTCGAGGCCCACCTGCAGGTGATGGACGGTGTCGAGGATGCGCATGCTCGTGACCGATACACGAGCCGTGCCAACGGTGACCTCACGACGACGTGGTGACGCTCGATGGAGTGGAACGGCGCTTGCTCCTGTTCGAGCCGGAGGTTCCCGTGCTCAAGCTAACGCGACTCAACAACCAGGTCGTTGCCATCAATCCGGATCACATCAGCTGGGTCGATGCATCGCCGGATACGGTCTTGTTTCTCTTCAGTGGAGACAAGATCCTCGTTCGCGAGAGCCTCGACGAGCTCATCGAGCTGGTGATCCAGTTCCGCCGCGCCATTCGCGGCGGCGACCTCCTCGAGGTGAGCTTCCCGGTGGAAGAAGGCGATCGCCCGCGGGTTCCCTCTCCGCGCATGGGAAGCCGCCCGCCCGGCGTGCGCAGCTCGTCGATCCCCACGCACCGTCCGCAGCGTGGCACGACCGATGCTTCGAAGGAGGACGAGTAACATGCAAATCGGACCGGCACTCGGCATCATCGTCGCCCTCGCCTTCATCCTCATCGGTAACCTGCTCGAAGGTGGACACCTCGGGTCCATCGTGGGCGGGCCGGCCGCGATGATCGTGGTCGGCGGGACCATCGGCGCCGTCATGGTGCAGTACCCGCTCGGCACCATCAAGAACTCGCTCACCATGGCCGGGTCGACCTTCAAGAAGTCGCCCTACGACATGATGAAGATCATCGACGAGATCGTCGACTACGCCAACCGCGCCCGTCGCGACGGCGTGCTCGCCCTGGAAAAGGTGGCGCCCTCGGCCTCCGACCCATTCATGGCCAAGGCGCTCATGATGGTGGTGGACGGCGCCGACTCCAACACCATTCGCGACACCATGGAGGTCAACATCTCCCAGCGCGAAGAGCACGGTGAAGATGCCGCGAAGGTGTTCGAAGCGGCCGGCGGCTACGCTCCCACCATCGGCATCATCGGCGCCGTTCTCGGCCTCATCCACGTCATGAGCAACCTCGCCGACATCAACGCCGTCGGTTCCGGTATCGCCGCCGCCTTCGTCGCCACCATCTACGGCGTGGCCGTGTCGAACATCATCTTCCTGCCCTTCGCCGCGCGCATGAAGCTCATCCTGCGCGACGACATCCTCACCAAGACGATGATGCTCAACGGCGTGCTGGCGATTCAAGAAGGCATGAACCCCAAGGTCATTCGCGACCGACTCTCGGAGTTCGCCCCGGGCCACGATCACAAGGAGCCGGCCAAGGCCGGTTGAGAGGGGACCACCATGGCGCGCAAGAAGAAACACCCGGAGCACGTGAACCACGAGCGCTGGCTCATCAGCTACGCCGACTTCATCACGCTCCTCTTCGCGTTCTTCGTCGTCATGTTCGCCGTGTCGCAAGTGGACTCCAAGAAGATGGGGCGCTTCACCGAGTCGTTCACCAAGGCCATGGGCATCGACCCCATCGGCACCGGTCATCAGGGCAGCCTCATCAGCGCCGGCGAGGCCGAGGTGGGCGGCAAAGGCGACCCCAACGAGGCAGAGGAGCGCATCGGCGGTGGCCCGGGCGAGCTGCAGAGCCTCAAGGACGCCCTCGAGAAGTACTCCAAGGAGTCCGAGGCGCTGAAGAACCTGCAGATCATCAAGCGTCGCAACGAGCTGGTGCTCCGTATTCCGGTGGGCGTCGTGTTCGACAGCGGCGACGACAACGTCAAGCCCTCGGCGCTGGCCGCCATCCTGGCCATCACCGCCGAGCTGCGCAAGCGCCCGGTGGAGATCCGCGTGGAAGGCCACTCCGACAATCGTCCGATCCACACCGATCGCTTCCGCTCCAACTGGGATCTCTCGGCCTGCCGCGCCGCCGCGGTGGTCATGGAGATCGCCAAGGTCACGGGCATGGGCCCGGAGCGCCTCTCGGCCGCGGGATACGGCGAGTTCCACCCCATCGCTACCAACGGCACCGCCGAGGGACGCGCGCAGAACCGCCGCGTCGACCTGGTGGTTCGCGTGATGGACACGCGCCCCGACGAGAAGGCCGACCCGACCCCGCTCCCCAAGCCGGAGAACAAGGCCGAGGGCAAGGCCGAGGAAGAGCCGAAGGAAGACGCCAAAGAGGCCAAGGGTGAAGACGCCAAGCCCGGCGATGCCAAGCACGAGGAAGCCAAGCCCGGCGACGCCAAGGGCGAAGACGCCAAGCCCGGCGACGCCAAGCACGAAGAGGCCAAGCCTGCGCCGACCAGCGCACCATCGAGCGCGGTGAAGGCCATCCTCGACGAAATTCCCGGACCCGCCAAGGAGCCCGCCGCGCCCAAGCCGGCACCTCACGAAGCACCGAAGCACGATCCCGCCTCCGCGCCGAGCGCTGCGCCGAAGGTGGAAACCAAGCCCGGCGGCCACGAGGGGAAGCACTGATGCTGCGCGCGTGGTTGTTCGCGGTGACCCTCACGACGCTGCTCCTCGGCTGGACGAGCCTGGCGAGCGCCCAGACCTACAAGGTAGGCGCGATGGCCGAGGCGGTATCGGGGCTCGAGGGCGGGACCGCCTTGCCGGGACCGTTCCGGCGCTCGCGGACCACGCTGCGCATCGGCGCCGACCTGGCGGTGGACGAATTCCCGGACCACGCCATCGCGGTGGCGGCGCTGGTGGAGGTGGAGCCTCGCGCAGGGGTGGGCTTCGACGCTCGCTACGTCTATCGCCTGGGCACGCGTTTCTCGGTGGGCGCCGGCGGCATCGCCATGATCGCGCCGTCCACGCTCATCGGCGGCAGCGGTGACTTCACCATCCGATTTCCCATCGGCAAGGTCACCGCGCTCACCCTCACGCCGGCCGTGAACGCCTTCTTCCTCGGCGGCGATCTCCCGGAAGACACCGTCATCTGGCAAGTCGTCCTGCGGGTCGGCGTGCGCTTCAACCTGTGAGATTGGTCCCCATGCGAACCGCGTCCTCCGGCATGCTCCGCACCTTCATCGTCGGCCTCGGCCTCTCGGCGGTCGGGCTCTACCTGGCCTGCAGCGCTCCCGGCGAGTGCTTGCGCCACTCCGACTGCGACAAGGGTCTCGTGTGCGACAACGGCGCGTGTATCGTGCAAGCATCTCCCGAGGCCGCGGCGTCGCGGTGACGCCCGACGCCGGGCACGCGGACGCGGGCGTCGATTCCGGCGCTGCCGCGGGTGCGGGCGCCG
>JABFRG010001114.1 GCA_013141295.1 Polyangiaceae bacterium | reverse complement strand
ATGGCGGCCACCGACTCCCGGGCCATGGTGGCCGCCATCGTGCGCGGCCGCGTGGAGCCGCTGGTGGAGGCGCCGCCCGCCCTCGCGGCGCACATCGCCCGTGCCATGTCGCCTCTCCCCTCCGAGCGCTTCGCCTCGGCCGCAGAGATGGCCCGCGCCATAGCGAGCGCCGCGGAAGGCGCCGAGCCTCCGCCTACGGAAGAGATGCACATGGTGTTCTCGGGCCCCGGCCCGAGCGTGCTGTCCACGGTGCCCGAGCTCGGCGTCGCGACGCTACCCACGCGGCAGAGCGCGGGTCCGGCGCGCGTGACCACAGCGCCCACCATCCTCGCGCGCCCAGGAGCTTCTGCAATCGAGGGACCGCCCACCACCCCCGACGGCGCATTCACGGGTACGCTGCCGTCACCGCTGAATCCGCCGCGCATGGCGCGCAGCGAATCCAGCGTTCCGGGCATGAGCGCGAGCCTTACGCCCCAGGTGGTCCCGCAGCCGCGCAGCTCCATTCGAACCGTGCTGCTCGTGCTCGGCAGCCTGCTTTTTCTGGCAGCCATCGCCGTCCTGGCCATGCGGACGACCATCGCGCTCCTCCGCCACTGACCGGGCTTGGCAGTGCAGCGCGCATGCGCCCGCAGTACCTGCGGGCGCTGCGGCCTCCGCAAGGAAGACGTTCCGTCAGTAGCTACTGTTCGCGAAGTCAGAGCCCATCCGCGCGAGCGAGCCGTCCGTTCCGTAGCCAGCGCCGTGACACCCCTGGCTATAGGTCGCCTGCGACACAGCGCCCATCTCGCCAGCTCGAAGCGCGCTGCGGAGGCGAGGGCGCACGGTTGCGACGGTCTGCGACGTAGCTACGTTGCGATTCACTTGATTGCACATGGTGTATTCCCTTTTCTTCCTGTTGTCGTGGTTGGCTGAGTGGCTGGGCTAGTAGCGATCGTTCGCGTAGTTGGAGCCCGACTGCGAAGCGTCGCTGCAGAAGAGGTTGCGACTCCCATCGCCTACGCGCGACGCACTGGCGACGGCGCCCATCTCGCCAGCATGGATGCGTGACCGCAGCTTCGTGCGCTTGCCATCGTGAATGGGTGCCGCGTTCGTCGTCTCGTTCTTGTTCATGGGTCCTCGATTCTTCGCTGCCGTGGTGTGCGGTGTTGCACGCCCGTCTGGGAAGCTGTTCTGCATGACCAGTGCCAGGCGAGCGCAGCGCCCGAACTGCCCGTTTTGTCGGCAGATCGACGGGCACGGCGATGGCCACTTCGGCCTCGTGGCAAGAACGGCCACACTTTCCTCGCCACTCCCCTCGCCACTCCCTTCGCCAATCCGGCCTCGCCCAGTCCACCTAGGCTCCAGCATCTGCACTGTGCTCGCGTGGCACGGCGCCTGCTCGAGGAACCGCATGCGCGTCCCCTTCTCTCGCACCATGGCGCTCCTTCAAGCCGACCGACCCCGCGGCTACCTCCGGATTGGCGCGGCGCTCACCGTGCTCATCGCCGCGTGGGCAACCTGGCTCACCACCGCGAGCACCACGGTATACGCGGTGAGCGAGGAGGGGCGGCTGCTGGCGGCGGGCGCGGCCTCGCCGATTCAGGTGCCGGTGTCCGGGGTCATCGAGCACACCTCGCTTGCGCTCGGCGCCGAAGTGAAAGCGGGCGACGTGCTGGTGGTGCTCGACACCTCGGCGGAGCGCTTGCGGCGCGACGAAGAGACCACTCGCGCCGACGGCCTCCGCGCAGCGCTCGACAGCCTCGACCTCATCCTGGAAGCAGAGCGCGGTCTGGCCTCGGCCAACCTCAGGGCCGGCGCATCGCGCATCTCGTCGGCCGCCACCAAGGCGCAGGTGGCGTCCGACATCGCGGCGCTCACCAAGCAACAAGACGAGGCCATGCGCCGGCTCCGCGAGAGCTCTTTGGCCTCCGGGCTCGAGGTACTGAAGAGCGCCGAGGACCTGCAGCGGCAACGGGGTGCCGTCTCGGTGAACCGCGCGGAGACGGCCCTGGCCGCCGCCGATCTCGAGCGCAGTCGCCGGGAAGTCGAGGTGAGGCTCCTGGGGCTCAAGCGCGAGTTGGTGGACCTTCGGGCGCGCATCGCCGCGTCGCAAGCCGTGGTGGCGCAGCTCGACTGGGAAATCTCGCGGCGCACGCTGCGGGCGCCGGTGGCCGGCACCGTCGCCGACGTGGCGGCGCTGCCCAAGGGCGCCGCAGTGAGCCCGATGCAGATGCTCGCCACCATCGTCCCCCACGCCGAGATGCGCTGGGTCGCCTACTTTCCCCCGCGCGAAGCGGTGGGACGCGTCAAGGCCGGCCAGACCGCACGGGTGCGCGTCGACGCCTTTCCCTGGACCGCCTACGGCGCGCTCTCGGCGCGTGTGGTGAGCGTGGGCAGCGAGCCGCGTGAGCAGCGCATTCGCGTGGAGCTGGTGCTCGTGGCAGACCCGAAGGGCGGGAGCATTCCGCTGTCGCACGGCATGACCGGCACCGTCGACGTGGAGGTGGAAAGTCTCTCGCCCATGCGGCTGCTCCTTCGGCTCGCCGGTCAGACCTCGCAGACGGCGCCGCGGCCCGCGCCCCAAGGCGCATCGGCCCCCGCGCCCAGCACGCCCGGTGCGTCCGGCACGCCGGGTGCACCGTGAACGCACCCATGACCGCTACCATGCCCGGCCAAGTTTCCCGACGGTTCTTCGCCGAAGAAGTGCTTCAGACCTCGGGCATGGACTGCGGCCCCGCGGCGCTGAAATCCATCCTCGGCGGACTCGGTGTAGCTTGCAGTTACGATCGCATTCGCGACGCGTGCCACACCGGCGCCGACGGCACCAGCATCGACGCTCTGGAAGATCTCTGCCTCGCCCTGGGCCTGGAGGCCTATCAGGAGCTGGCGCCCATGGCCGACGCGGCGACCATCCTCGAGGCGCAGGCGCCCTGCATCGCGGTGGTGCGCGGCCCCGGCGACGCTCCGCACTTCGTGGTGGTGTGGCGCGCCTTCGCGGGGTGGTTTCAGCTCATGGACCCGGGCCGCGGCCGCCGCTGGGTCTCGCGCCAGGAGCTGCTGCAGGAGCTGCACTCGCACCGGCAACGCTTCGACGACGCCGAGACCTTTCGCGACTGGTTCGTCACCACCACCTGGTACCAGTGCGTGCGCGGCCGCACCGCGGACTTGGGCGTGCCCGGTGCGCTCGAGCCCTTGCCGGGCGACGTTCGAACCATCGCGGCGGTGGAGGGCGCCGCCTGCCTGGTGGAGCGCCTCGGCAAACGCAAGGCGCTTGCGCGCGGCCAGCGGCGTCCGTTCTTCGAGAGCGTGGTGCGCGCCGAGCTCGGGGCTCGTGAGGAGCATCGCGTGGTGCCGGAGGCGCTGCGGGGTTGCGACTGGGATGCAGAACGAGGGACACCGGTGGCGCGCGGCTGCGTGTTTCTGGTGGTGCGCAAGACCGACGACGTGGGAGCGAGCCAGGCTGGCGACCCCGCGCTCATGAAGCAGGTGCTGTTGCAGCCCGGGCAGCAGGGTCCCTCGGCCAGCAGCGTGCTGTGGAGCTTGCTCTCGGCCCATGGTCGCCAGCTGCTGACCCTGCTGGTGTTCTTCGCGGCGGTGTCGACGGTGCTCTCGCTGGCGGAGATGTTCGTGCTGCGCGCGGCCTTCAACGCGCAGTCACTCCTCTCGCTGCCGCAGCAGCGGTTCGCCGGCACCGCCACGTATGCGCTCCTGGTGGCCATGCTGCTGGGCGTCGACGTGGCCCTCGACGCGGGCGCCTTGCGGCTCGGGCGCGATCTGGAGCTCGCCCTTCGGCTCCGGCTGCTGCGCAAGCTGCCACGGCTGCCCGACCGGTACTTTCGCACGCGGCCGCTCTCCGACACCACGCACAGAAGCCAGGGGCTGTTCGTCTTTCGCGGGCTGCCCAACGTGGTGGTGTCGCTCGCCAAGGTCACCCTGAACACGCTCATCACCCTGGTGGCGCTGGTGCTCCTGTACCCGCGGGGCGCGCGGTGGCTCGCGGTTCCGCTCTTCTTCGGCGTGGTGCTGCCCCACGTGAGCCTGCGCTGGCGCCGGCAGATCGAGGCCCGCGTGCAGAACCACGCCAGCGGCCTGAGCCAGCTCTATCTCGACATCTTGCTGGGCCTCGCCCCGATTCGTAGCCACGGCGGCGAGCTTTCGCTGCGGGCGCGGCAAGACGAGCTCCTGGTAGACTGGCAGAAGGAGTCGGCCCGGGGTCTTCGTGGGGTGAGCGTGGTGGAGGCAGTGCAGAGCGTGGGCACCCTGGCGGGCGTCGCCATGCTCCTCCTGGACTTCATCGCCCATGCCACGCACCCGGGCGATCTCCTGCTGGTGGCCTTCTGGGCGTTGCGCCTGCCCATCTACGCGCGCTCCTTCGCCAGCGGACTGCAACAGTTGCCCGGCTTGCTCGCTTCGCTCTCGCGTCTGGTGGAACCGCTCACCGCCGAGGAGTCGGCCCCCTCGCGGGCTGCCCCCGAGGGCACGCAGATCATCGCCACCCGCGGCGGCGTGGGTATCGAGGTGCAGGGGGCCACGGTGGTGCTCGGTACCCAGCGCGTGCTCGACGACGTTTCGCTCAGCATC
>JABFRG010000773.1 GCA_013141295.1 Polyangiaceae bacterium | reverse complement strand
GCGGAACCGGGCGCGCCTTCGCCTGGTCGCGGATATCGGCGCATCCGCGGCTCGCGACGGCCTTCGTCGCCGGCGGCATCGGTCCCGAGAACGCGGCGGCGGCGCGGGCGGTGGGCGCCTACGGCGTCGACGTGGGCTCCGGCGTGGAGAGCGCACCGGGGAAGAAGTCACGCGCGAAGCTCGAGGCGCTGTTCGGCGCACTCCGCGCTCCGTCGCGTCGCAACGGTAGGGAGAACAGTCGATGACCGCAGGTAGGTTTGGTCGCTTCGGCGGCATGTACGTTCCCGAGATCCTGGTGCCGGCGCTGGAGCAGCTGGAGCGCGCCTTTGCGGAAGCCGAGAAGGACCCCTCGTTCCAGGCGGAGCTCGCCGGGTTGCTCCGCGACTACGCGGGGCGGCCCACGCCGCTCTACCTGTGCCGCAACCTGGTGCAAGGTACACCGGTTTCGCTGTATCTCAAGCGCGAGGATCTCCTCCACGGCGGAGCCCACAAGACCAACCAGGTTCTGGGGCAAGCGCTGCTCGCCCGGCGCATGGGCAAGACGCGCCTCATCGCCGAGACCGGTGCCGGCCAGCACGGGGTGGCCACCGCCCTCGCCGGCGCGCTCCTGAAGCTTCCGGTACGCGTGTACATGGGCAAGAAAGACGTGGAACGGCAGAAGCAGAACGTCTTCCGCATGGAGCTCATGGGCGCCGAAGTGGTGCCGGTGGCCACCGGCGGCGCCACGCTCAAGGACGCCATCAACGAGGCCATGCGCGACTGGTCGGCCAGCTACACCACCACGCACTACCTGCTCGGGACCGCCGCCGGCCCGCATCCATTCCCCACCATCGTGCGGGAATTCCAGCGCGTCATCGGCAAGGAGGCGCGGGCGCAGGTGCTCGAGCAAGCGGGCCGGCTCCCGGACATCGTGGCCGCCTGCGTGGGTGGCGGCAGCAACGCCATCGGCATGTTCGCCGACTTCATCGGCGACGCCTCGGTGGCGCTGGTGGGCGTCGAAGCGGCCGGCAAGGGTCTCGACTCGGGGCTTCATGGCGCCACCCTGGCCCGCGGCCGCGTCGGCGTGCTCCACGGCGCCGAGACCCTGGTGCTGCAGGACGAGGACGGACAGATCGCCGAGACGCACTCCATCTCGGCGGGCCTCGACTACCCGGGCGTGGGGCCCGAGCACGCGCACCTCGCGTCCATCGGCCGCGTTCGCTACGAGGGCGTCACCGACGACGCTGCGCTCCAGGCGTTCCAGGCGCTGGCGCGGTCCGAGGGGATCTTGCCGGCCTTCGAATCGGCGCACGCGCTGGCCTGGGCCATGGCCTACGCCAAGAACGCCTCCAAGCCGGGGGTGTTGGTGGTGAATCTCTCCGGCCGCGGAGACAAAGACGTGGAGCGCGCACGGGCGCTCATTGCCGGAGAGAGCCGATGAACCGCTACGCGCAGATGTTCGACAAGGTCCGGGCCGAGGGCCGCCGGGGCGCGTTCATCCCGTTCTTCATGCTGGGCGATCCCGACGTGGAGACCAGCCTCGCGCTCCTGGAGGCAGCGGTTGCGGCGGGCGCCGATGCGCTGGAGCTGGGAATCCCCTTCTCCGATCCGGTGGCCGACGGCCCGGTCATCCAGGCGGCCGCGGAGCGCGCGCTCGGCAGCGGCGTGCGACCGAGCAGCGCCTTCCAGATCGTGGCTCGCTTCCGGGCGGCACACCCGGAGGTGCCGGTGGGGCTCCTGGTGTACGCCAACCTGGTGTTCGGGCCCGGCGTCGAGGTGTTCTACGAGCGAACCGCGGTGGCCGGCGCCGACAGCGTGCTGGTGGCCGACGTGCCGGTGCGCGAGGGCACCCGCTTCGTGGCGGCGGCGCGCACCGCCGGCGTGTCTCCGGTGTTCATCGCGCCGGCCGACGCCAGCCCCGCGACCTTACGGCGGGTCGCCGAGATGAGTGAAGGATACACGTATTGCCTGGCTCGGTCGGGCGTGACCGGCGCCGACGATGCGCTCACGCTCTCCCACGATGCGCTCTTCCAGTCGCTGCGTGAATTCAAGGCGCCCCCGCCGGTGCTCGGCTTCGGTATCGCCACCCCGGCCCACGTTCGCGCCGCGCTCGACGCCGGTGCCGCCGGCGCCATCAGCGGCTCGGCGGTGGTGAAGCGGGTGCAAGACCACCTGGGCGATCGGCCGGCGATGCTGCGCGCGGTGGGGGAATTCGTGGCCGCGATGCGCGCCGCTACCGAGCGCTGACGAAGGCCCCCGATGCATGGTGGCCGAGCTCATCGGCCAGGCGCTCGGCCACCTTCACGCCGGAGAGCGCCACCGCCAGCGTGCTCTGCCCGGGAAAGCACGTGTCGCCGCACAGATAGAAGGCCGGCCGCAGGCGGGTCGGCGTGAGCACCCGGTAGTTGCCGAGGCCGGCCCGTCGCGGGATGCCGCCGACGTACCCCTGCGGTCGGCCGGTGAACCGCGCGAAGGTGCGCGGGCTCCCGGTCATCTCCAGGGCGACGCCTGCGTCGAGCTCCGGCGCCAATCGCGAGATGGTGTCGCGCATGCGCTGCTGGACGCGCGCGACGTATGCCCCTTGCTCCGCGTCGTTCATGGCCAGGAGCTTGCGCATGGGCACGTGGGTCGAGACCGTCAGCGTGCGCGCCCCGGCTTTGGCTGGAACCCGCGCTTCGTCTTCGCCGGACAGCGAGCAGAACACGTGGTTGCCCTCCACGAACGCCTCGTTCGGGCTCGCCACCAGCTCCACGTGGTGCGCGTGCTTTCGCGCCGGCACCGCACCCGCCTCGAGCACGCGGTAGAGCATGGCTGCGCCCCAGCCGCCCTCCACCTTGCGCTGGAGCGGAGCGAGCACCTCGTCGCCGCCGGCGCTGGTGCCCAGGAGCCCCGCCGTCGCCTCCGGAAGGAGGTTGCTCACCACCGCGCGGGCCCGCAGCTCGCCGTGACGGGTGTCGAGCACGTAGCCGCCCGCGTCGGCGGCGATCGCATGCACCTTGCACGGAAGGATCACCTCCCCGCCGAGATCGCGCACCGCCCCGGCCATCGCTTCCGCCAGGCGACCGATGCCCCCGTGCACGTGGCCGGTGCCGCGAAAGTAGTAGTCCATGGCGCCCATGGCGAAAGGCGCCTCGGCTTCGTCCGCGCTGCATTGCACGGTGATCTGGCACACGGCGTCGAGGAAAGTGCGCAGCGGAGCCACGCTCTCGATCCGGTGTCGCAGGAGGACGTCGCACAGCGGACGCCCCACCAGACGCAGCAGCGGAAGATATGCGGGCGCCCGCGCGGCGTGCCGCAGCAGCGAGCCCAGGTCGAGCGGCGGCAAGAGCGTAGGGTCGCGAAACAGCGCCCACAAGGCCTCGGCCACGCGCGCCTGCTCCGCGAAGAACGCCGTCACGCGCGGGCCCGCCTCGCCGCAGGCGTCGGACATCCGGGTCACGAAGCGCTCGCGGTCGGCATCGATGGGCATCAGGAAGTCGGGGGCGCGCAGCTCCACCGGTGGGTCGATACGCTCGAAGCGCACGTCCATGTTGTGCCGCCGCACCCACTGTTCGAAGAGCTCCCCCTGCCCGAAGCCGGAGAACAACGTCGCGCCGCTCTCGAAGCGCGCGCCCTTGCGGGTGAAGGTGCTGGCGCAGCCGCCAGGGTAGGCGAGGGCCTCCAAGCAAACGACCCGCAGGCCCAGCTCGGCCAGGCGCAGCGCCGCCGCAAGGCCGCCGAAGCCCGCCCCCACCACCGCCACGTCGCAAGCGGATCTCATCGAATTTTGGATGCCGGGGGCGCCGGGGAGGGTCCGCTCCGAGCGGATTCAAGAACCTGGTGATTGTGCCGTTCTGCCTCGAGAGCCCCATGAAACCTCCCGTTCCGCCCGACGAAGTGGTCCGGCTCGAAGCCCTTCGCGACTACGAGATCCTCGACACCGCGGCCGAGCGACGCTTCGACGACCTGGCAAAGTTGGCGGCCTGGGGCACCGGCTCGCCGATGGCCGTGGTCTGCCTGGTGGACAGAAACCGCCAGTGGTTCAAGGCGGCGTTCGGCATCGGGCTCCGGGAGACGCCGCGGGAAGACTCCTTCTGCGCGCACACCGTGTGCGAGCCCCGTCGGCTCCTGGAGGTGCCCGACGCGGCACTCGACGCCCGGTTCTTCGACAACGCGCTCGTCACCGCGGAGCCGCGCATTCGCTTCTACGCCGGAGCGCCGCTGGTGACGGCGGAGGGACATGCGATCGGCGCGCTCTGCGTCTTGGACGTGGTGCCACGGACGCTCACCACCGAGCAGCGCGACACCCTGGCGAGCCTGGCCGAGCAAGTGATGACGCTCCTCGATCTGCGCCGGGCGCTCAAGGAGCTCACCCGTTCCCACGACGCGCTCCTCACCGCGCGCGAAGCGGCCACCGCGGCCTCCGACGCCAAGAGCGCCTTCATCGCCCACGTGAGCCACGAGCTGCGCACGCCCATGACCGCCATCCTCGGCTACGCCGAGCTCCTGCGCGACACGGTGGCGCCCTCCGAGCTCGACAACGTCGAGACCATCTGCCGGAACGGCCAGCGGCTCCTCGGTATCGTGAACGACGTGCTCGACCTC
>JABFRG010000431.1 GCA_013141295.1 Polyangiaceae bacterium | reverse complement strand
CCGGTGGGGCCAGGCCCGCGGGATTGACCGTGCTCGTCGTGGGCCCGAGGATGCACTCTACACACGCTTCGTTGCCGGCGGTCTTCAGGAATACGTTGCAGGTGGCCTGGGTGGCGCCGGTGGCCAGGCACGCCTGAAATAACCCACTTCGCTGGAGGTCGGTGCAGAGCCCTGGATGGATGGTGGGCTCGCCGCGGGTGGGCAACGTCCCCGCCAGCGAAGGGTCGAGGCACGCGCTGCCCGCGTCGCCCCCGTCGCTACTCGCGCTCGCGTCCGCGTCCGCGATGCCCGCGTCGGTGGCCAGCGGCGGACACAATACCTGGTTCGACCCCGCGTCGGCATCGGCGTCGCGGACACCACCGTCATCGACCTCCTGCGCGGCGTCGCCGAAGAGCGTCCCCGACGCGTCCTCCGGACGAACCGGACCTTCCGGCGCGCCGTACACCGCGCAGCCCGACGCATAGGCCGCAAACGCTCCACCCGCGGCAGCGGCCGCAGCGGTCGCCACGCGGGCGCCCCAGGCGAGCCGATGCGGGGTGGGCGCAAGGCTCTCTTCCGGTGGCGCAGCCGCGGCGCCACAGAACGGACAGGTATCTCCACGCACGTGCCGACGGCAGCCCCCACAAGCGTTCATCCCCATGCGGAGCAAGGTAGCACGCCTTTGCGGGACTACAACGTTGTCCGAAAGAATGCCTCGATGTCCCGATGCAGAATCGACTGAAAGGCCGCGCGATCGAAGCCCGGTGGATCCTGCGACGGCGGGAAGTCCGGGCGCACCATGGCCGGGGGAAACGGCGTTTGAAACGAGAAGTGCCCAGCGCCGGCGACGATCCGATGATCGACCTGCGCGCGGTTCGGCACGCCCCGGAGAATCACCTGCGCATGCATGTCGGGCGCGAGCTCGTCGAGCTCGCCGCTCTCCAGGAGAATCGGCAGGTGCACGTCGGAGAGGGACCCATCGGCCCAGAACCACCCGGCCGCGGGCGCCAGCAGCACCAGGCTGCGAACACGGGAATCGGCCTTCACCACCGGAAGCGCGAACGGCACCCCATCGGGTGACTCGTTCGGCGCGCACGACGCCTTGCCGCCGGCCACCGCGAGCGCAGTATACGCGCCGATGGAGTGGCCGACGATCCCGGTGCGGGTGACGTCCACGGCGCTGCCCATGGCGCGTTCCACCGCATCGATGGTGAGCCGCACGTGGCGCGGTCGGTTTTGCAGATTGGCCACGGTGCCGGTGAGACTTCCGTCGGAGCGACTGTTGCCCAGGTGCTCCACCAGCGCCACCACGAATCCCGCCTGGGCCAGGTGCGCAGCCAAGGCGCGGTGGGTCCAGGGAGAGCCGTTGTTTCCGTGGCTCAGCACCACGAGCGGCTTCGGGGGACCGGCGGCGACGTCGGCGCCGGATGCCAGCTCCAGCGCGTAGGGGCCGAAGCGCTCGGTCCGCGCCGGAGCGTGCGCCGGATACAGCACCGCCGCCGGAAGCCGCACGCCCTGCTCCGGATCGTCGACCTGGAGCGCTCGATATCCAACCGTGTATGCAGTATTCATGGGGATTGAAGGGGCAAGAAGAAATCGGTTATCGCTTCGTTGGCGGGCACGTCGGGAAAGAACGAGATGCGCTGGCAGTAAAGGGGGTATTCTCGGAGCGCTTCACCGCTCGCCGGGAGCCATTCGCAATAGAGATACGTGAGCGCGCGTCCGAAGGTCTCTTCGGGCCCCACGTGGCGCACGATCGCGCAGCGGCCGCCGGGGATCACCTTGTTCACGACACCGGGCGCGTCCACTGGTCGCGAGGTGGATGCACACAGGTCGAGGCGGAAGAGCGACGGCGTGGTCTCGGGATCGTCGTACAGGATATTGAAGGTCGCGCTTACGGCCGGCGGAAGACGCGCGGCCCGGCGCCAGGCGATGAACGCGCGGATGGTGTCGCCGAGGCGCGCCGGATCGCCCCGATGCTCCATCACCGCGACCGGTACGTCCTCCGTCTCGCGCACCTGCACGTCCACCGGCGCGACCTTCGTGCCGCTGCGCCGCACGCTGCCCACCGGCGCATTGGCGGCCTCGAGCGCCTCCCACGCCGGCGCCTTCCGGAACTCGCTGGGCGACTGCCCCACCCGCTGCTTGAAGGCCCGCGTGAAGGCCTCGGGGCTCTCGTAGCCGGCATCGAGGGCGATCTCGAGGATGGGCAAGTCGACCCGGTAGGCCAGCCGATACGCCGCGCGCTCGAGGCGCACCAGGCTCACGTAGCGGTGCACGCTGATGCCGAAGAGCCCAGTGAACTGCCGATGAAAGTGGAATGCCGACATGCCCGCAACGCTCCCGAGCGTCTCCACCGTCAGCGGCTCACCCAGGTGCGCATCCACGTGCGCCAGCACCCGCTGCATCCGCGCGCGAACGGCATGAGAAGGTGCGAGCGACATGCGACGAAGCATAGGCGAAGCCGTCGTGCGCTACCTGGCCGTTCTTGCTGCAGCGAACGTGCTTTGAGGCGCGCTAGCTTCGTGAACGTCTCTTAATTGTTGCTTGCCATGATGCCACTCGCATAGTAGGCATGAAGACGAAAGCGAGGGGACCATGGCGAAGAAGGTGGGTTCTGGACGTCCATTGGGCTTGGCGGCGGTTGCGTTGCTCGCAGCCTGTTCCGGCGGCGGTGGTGATTCATCGGAGACAGTAGATGTTGGGAGCACGCGTGTGCCTCTTACGGAGGCCGCGACAACGACAAGACTGCGCGTGGGAACCATCAACTCGTGGCTTACGTCACCGGCATTCAAGAATCCGGCGGATCTGTCTGAAGATGACGACATTCGTCGGTGCCACAATCTTGTGAAGGCTATCCTCGAAAATCGCGACGGCTTCGACGTAATCGCCCTGAACGAAGCGTTCGACGAGGACGTTCGTACGGAGCTGGTATCGCTCTTGCGCGACGAGTTTCCATACATCGTCAAGAAGGTCGACCACTTGCCCTCGATCGTTGGCGGTGAGGACTCTGGCCTGATGCTCTTCAGCAAGCTGCCTTTTCAGACGTTTCCTGCGGTTGTCGGCGACGGCATCCAAACGATCGTGAACTACGAATCCAACACGGCGAATTACACGATCAGCGCTGCCAACAACATCGTACCGGCACAGCACTTGATGGGCGTTGGGGTCGACGCAGGCGCTTGGAAGAGCGTCGCAGCGGTCAAGGTGAACCAGGGTGGTCGGCGCTACACCATTGCCTTTACCCACATGCAGGCGGACCCAGGGCCAGACGACCCCCTTCCGCCCTCACCAGGCACCATCCGCAACACGCGCGATGCGCAGCTGGGGCAAATCAAGGACTTTCTCGCAGCGGCGGGGGCGGCGAGCACCGGCGACAAGGAGGATACCCTTCTCGTTGGCGATCTGAATGTCCAGGGTTGGCCTGGCCACTCGTCATTCATGCCACCCGGTGCCGGGCCGAACTCGATCCCGGCTCCGAACGCTCAGATGCTGGCAAGCGAGTATGGGGTTGGGGTCTGGGGCAACATCGCCGGACTCAACTTCTTCGATGCGTGGCGCACCTCGTCCCCGGAGGACACGGGCATAACCAACATCGCAACCGGCGAGCCCTCACGGTTCGACTACATCTTGATGAACGGACGAGGCCACTACACGGCTGGGTCTCCAACCTTGCATCCGCCAAGCTTCGTGACCGCCACCGCGCCCTTCGGAGTTCCCCAGTGGACGCGGCGCATGCTCGAGACTGTCAACAGCGACCATATTGGCGTCGCGACCGTGCTTGGGCCCAAGGGCCCCAGGTCCACACCAGCGTTGGCGGAAGTCGTGGTTCCGGGTGGTGACCCCAGAATCCGCAACACATTCGCATCCGCCGGGGAAAATCACTGGTATCGATTCAATCGACCCGGCACCTACAGCTTCGGCTTCGCTGATTCGCCGGGCGATCTGTTGGCCTACGATGTATTCGCTGTGCGCGACATGGCACACCCGCTGGCGGCCTACGACCCCATTCCTGGCGGAAACATTACATTGCCACCAGCGGAATGCGCGGGCACCGGCGTGTGCAACTTCAATCGCACTGTCTTCTTTTCGGGCACCTCCCCCTTCTATGTCCGGATCTACAGCCCACGCGGGCGAACGACTGGCACATACAACTTTCTTGCTAAGGTCCATGACTGTTCTTCACCCGACTTTGCCTGTGCCCTCAAGGCGGGAGCTCCTCCTCTCGACCCAAGCCCGCCCGAAGATAGGAACTTCACCGGATTCTTCACCTATCGCGCGCTGGCGACCGGAACGACCACGCCCCAGGCTCTCAGCCTTCGGGTAGGCAACCCGGCGCAGCAGGGGCTCGACGTTCGCATCACGCGAATTGGCACGCAGGTCTTCTCCGCGCAGGGGTTCAACAGCAGCTACACTTTCGGATTCCCAGAGGTGAGTGGCGCTGACTATTTTCTCTCGGTGTAGCCGGGCGTCCAAAATCGCAGAAATCTGAGCAGCCCGCCGTCACCGGGTAGTTGGCCGATCGGTGAGCGGGTCGCGATGATCACCACGATCGCCACCAAGAGAAAGGGCCCGGAGGTAGCA
>JABFRG010001032.1 GCA_013141295.1 Polyangiaceae bacterium | reverse complement strand
GTCTTGCGCATCGTCGACAGCGGTCGCACTTCCGGAGCGGCGAGGCCGGGCGCCTGCGCGGGTGCTGCCGGCTGCGTCCGCGCCAGGCCGGTGCCGGGCGACGGCGCGCTCTCCTTCAGCGCGGCGAGGTCCTCGGCGACGATGCGCCCGTGGGGCCCGGTTCCTTGGGCCCTCGAGAGATCCAGCCCGAGCTCTCGCGCGGTCTTCCGAACGTAGGGGGAGGCGAGGACGCGGCCTTCCGGTGCGGCAACGGCCTCGGCGTCGCGCTCGGTGCGGCTGAGGGCGCTGCCGGTCTGGAGCTTGGGCGGCGCTGCATCCTTGGCTGCAGGCGCCGCAGGCTTGGCTGCCGGGGGTGCTTCCGCCTTCTCGGGCGTCGCTTCTTGCTTCGGCGCCTCTTCCTTCTTGGGTGCTTCTTCGGCCTTCGGCGCCTCTTCCTTCTTCGGTGCCTCCGCCGCACCGCCGCCGGCCTTGGCCACCAGCTCTGCGACGTCCTCACCTGCGGCGCCGAGCACCGCCACTGCCTGGCCGAGCTTCACGGTGCTTCCGGCCGGCACCAGCAGCTTGAGGAGCGTGCCGTCGTCGAAGCTCCGAAACTCCATGGTGGCCTTGTCGGTCTCCACCTCGGCCAGGAGATCGTCCACCTTGATGGCGTCGCCCTCCTTCTTGTGCCACGCCGTGAGCACGCCCTCTTCCATCGTCGGCGAGAGCTTCGGCATATCGAGAATCTTCGCCATGATCAGGCCTTTCCTCGGGAAACGACGCGCTTGGCGGCGGCGATGACGCGGTCTGCCTGGGGCATACACGCCTGCTCGAGCTTCGCGTTGTAGGGCATCGGAACGTCGAGCGTCGCCACCCGCAGCACCGGGGCGTCGAGGGAATCGAAGGCCAGCCGCTGCACGCGATCGGCCACCTCGGCGCCGACGCCGCCGTAGGGAAAGCCCTCGTGGACGATGACGCAGCGGTGGGTCTTCCACACCGATTTCACGATCGTCTCCTCGTCGAGCGGGCGGAGCGAGCGCAGATCGACCACCTCGGCCTCGATGCCTTCTTTGGCCAGCGCGTTGGCCGCGTCGAGCGCGACGTGCGTCATGCGCGAGTACGCCACCAGCGTGACGTCCTTGCCCGGGCGGACCACGTTGGCCTTGCCGAGCTCGATGGCGTCCTGATCGTCGGGCACTTGACCCTTCACCGAGTAGAGCGTCTCCGACTCCATGACCAGGACCGGGTTGTTGTCGCGGATGGCCGCCTTCATGAGGCCCTTGGCGTCCGCCGGGAACGCCGGCGCCACCACCTTGAGGCCGGGCACGGTAGCGTAGAAGTGCTCCATCGCGTGGCTGTGCTGGCTACCCACCTGGCGGGCGCTGGCGTTGGGGCCGCGGAAGACGATGGGGCAGCTGAACTGGCCCCCGGACATCTGCCGGATCTTCGCCGCGTTGTTCAAGATCTGGTCGAAGGCGATGGCCGAGAAGTTCCAGGTCATGAACTCGACGATGGGCCGGAGCCCCACCATGGCGGCGCCGACGCCGATACCGGCGAAGCCCGCTTCGGCGATGGGTGTATCCAGCACGCGTTCCGGGCCGAACTTCTCGAGCATCCCCTCGGTCACCTTGTAGGCGCCCTGGTAGTGCCCCACCTCTTCGCCCATGAGAAAGACGGACGCGTCCTTCTCCATCTCTTCGATCATGGCCTCCCGAAGGGCCTCTCGGTAACGGATCTCTCTCATGGGTTTCTCACGAAGCGAAGGGGCCGTCGTAGGTCGTCGGCTCGAGGAGGGAAAGTTCGGGCTCCGGGCTCTCTTCGGCGAAGCGGATTGCGTCGGCCACCTCGGCCTCCACGCTCTCTGCGATGCCCTTGAGCTTGGCCTCGTCGTAGCCGGCGGTGACCAGCTTCTGCTTGCCGATGGCGATGGGGTCCTTCTTCTTGTGCTCTTCGACTTCTTCCGGCGTGCGGTACTTGCCGGGGTCGCTCATGGAGTGCCCGCGATAGCGGTAGGTACGCACCTCGAGGAGCGAAGGCATGGAGGTCTCGCGGGCCTGCGCCACCGCCTTACCGATCTGCGCCTGCACCTCTTCGAAGTCCTCGCCCCGGAACTGCCAGCCGGGGATGCCGTAGCCGGCGGCCTTCTTGGAGATGTCGTCCACCGAGATGGTGCGCGAGAGCGGGGTACCCATCGAGTACTCGTTGTTCTCGCAGACGAACACGATGGGCAGCTTCCACAGGGCGGCGAGGGAGATCCCCTCGTGGAAGCCCTGGATGGATGCGGCGCCGTCGCCGAAGAAGCAGAGGGTGACCCGCTTGTCCTTTCGGTACTTCGACGCGAACGCCGCGCCGGCTGCCAGCGGGATGTGCGCGCCGATGATGCCGTGGCCGCCCAGCATGTGGTGCTCGGCGTCGAACATGTGCATCGAGCCGCCGAGGCCCTTGGAGCAACCGGTGACCTTTCCGTACAGCTCGGCCATCATCGCACGGGGGCTCATGCCCTTGGCGATGGCGATGCCGTGATCTCGGTAGGTGGTGACCACGTAGTCGTCCGGCTGGAGCGCCGCGATGGCCCCCACGCCGACCGCCTCCTGCCCGATGTAAAGGTGGAGAAACCCACCGATTTTGCCTTGCGCGTAGGCCCTCGCCGCCTCTTCTTCGAGGCGGCGGATGAGGAGCATTTGCCGGTAGAGGCGCTCCAAAACGTTCGAATCCGCCATAGGGCGAAACACTTTAGGGCCATTCCGACCAATAGGGGTTTGGATTTCGGAACCGGCGCAGGGTGGGACACGCGTCCTACATAAGCCCACATGAACTGACCAATCCGTGGGCTACCAAGACTTTTTTCGCAAATTGGGCGTCCATAGGTCACGATTGAGAGATTCCCGGCGACGAGGAATCGGACCTTCTCTGTGGGCGTTGAAACTTTCGGGAACTTTCTGAAAGCCCAAGATACGAACAGCAAGACGGTTCAGACACTGCGCAGGGCAGCCTGCGATGAACGCACGTAAACGGAGGCGGACGGCAATGAAGAAGCTCGGTTGGCTCGTGATTGCGGCAGCGGTTGTGGCACCCCTCGCCAGCGTGGCGGATGCGGAAGCCTGCGGCGGCGCGATTTGGCGCGAGTCGAACGAGCGTCCGAAGGCCAAGCCCACCCCGGCGGCGCTCGTCGCCAAGGCCGAGAAGAGCATGGAAGACGGCAAGGGCGACGTGGCGGTGAAGACCGTCCTCGAGGCCTACCCGAAGCTCGAGAAGGCTGCTGCGGGCAAGGACGCCATGGCCAACCGCGCGCTCCGTCTCGCTGCGGTCGCTGCCGTTCGCTCCAACGGCGACCAGAGCGTCGTGGGCGCCAAGGCCCCGGTCTCGTACTTCGACTACGACTACGGCCAGGACGTGAACGTCCCCGCCAAGCTCCAGGCGCCGAAGACCGCCGAAGACCGCACCGCGCGTCTCGAGTGGTCCATCAAGGCCCTCCGCTCGCTCCACGAGCAGAGCCCCAACAACCCGACCATCACCGGCGAGCTCGGCGAAGCCCTCGCGGCGACCCCGGGCCACGAGACCGAAGCCCTCGAGCTCCTCTCGCAGCTCTCCGACAAGGACCTCCTCGGCACCCCGCAAGCCTACTCGGCTCTGGCCCGTCTCCGCTTCCAGCAGGGCCTCACCAAGAAGAGCGCCGAGGCCCTCCAGCGCTGCAACGCCATGACCAACAAGCCGGCCGTTTGCGGTCCGCAGCTTCCGACCAACCCCGCCTGAATCTCGGATAGTCTCCGCGCATGACCTACCGCATCTCGCGGGTCTGGGCGCGCGCGCGAAGGACCGAAGGAAAAGGAGCGCACGTGCTTGCGGCGGCGCTCCTTTTCGCGTCCATCGGCGCCGCCTGCAAGGACCCCAAGAAAGATCCGCCCGGGCCCACGCCCAGCGCGACACCCTCCACGCTCGCGTCGGCCGCCTCCACCGCCGCGGCACCCTCGGCGTCGCAGGAGCCGGCGCCCACCGGCAAGGGCGATCCGGCGCACGGCAAGGTGTTGATGGCGAAATACGAGTGCAACCGCTGCCACGACGGCACAGGGCTCGAGGCCGCCACGCCCGACAAGCAGTGCGTGCACTGTCACACGGACATCGTCGACGGGAAGTTCAAGGCGCAAGCCGCGTCGCTCGCCCGGTGGAAGCCGCTGGTCGCTCCGCTGGCCGACGTGCCCACGCTCACCGCCACGGCGAAGCGCTTCTCGCGCACGTACGTCGAGACGTTCCTGCTCGAGCCCAACGATCTCCGGCCCAAGCTCGTGCCCTCCATGCCCCGGCTCGGCATCACCCGGGCGGACGCCCGCGACATCGCCGCGTATCTGGTGCCCGAAGAGGTGAGCGACGCCAAGCCCACCGGCGATGCCTCCCGCGGCCGCGCGCTCCTCGACACCAAGGGCTGCGGTAGCTGTCACGCGTTCACCGGCGTCGCCGCCCTCCAGGGGTCGGCGATCCCGGTCACGGTGGACCAGAAGACCATGGCCCGGGCGCAGCTCCTCGCGCCGGACCTGCGGTATACACGCGATCGCTCCCCGGTCCCGCGCATCGTCGAGTGGCTCAAGGA
>JABFRG010000284.1 GCA_013141295.1 Polyangiaceae bacterium | reverse complement strand
GTGTACCTGCCCGCGCCTTCGGCCCCGAGCACCACGATGATCCCCGTGGGGATCGCCAGCGCCTCCACCTCGGCCGCCGCCAGCGCTCCGCCCACCGTTGCCCCACGCCCCACCGGAACCGCAGCGGCCACCACCGACCCCAAGAGCGATCTCGCGCGGGAACGCGAGCTCATCGATGCGGCGCGTGCGGGCGTCGCCCGCGGACACGCGGACGCAGCCCTGAGCGCCGTCAGCCGCCACGAACGCGAGTTTCCCCAGGGGCAGCTCCGGGAAGAGCGCGAGGGTCTGCGCATTCTGGCCCTCGCCGCCCAAGGCCGCACGGCCGAGGCCCGGACCTTCGCAGCGCGCTTCCGAAAGAGCTATCCTCAGAGCGTGCTCCTGCCGCAGATCGACGCCGCCCTGGGGGTCCCGTGACGCGCGCGCGCCTCCTCCTCTTGGGCGCCACCGGGGTCGTTGCATCCTGCATCGGTCTCCAGGACCTCGGCGATCGACGGGCCCTGGACGGGGGCACCGAGGCCGGAGCCAGCAGCGGCTCCAGCGGCAGCAGTGGCTCCAGCGGGAGCAGCGGGAGCAGCGGCGCCAGCGGCAGCAGCGGCTCCAGCGGCGTCATCCCCGAGACGGTGCGCATTCCCGCCGGCTCCTTCGCCTACAAGTTCCGCTACCGTTCCGGCGGCTCCGACCTTGCCCCGGCGCGCCTGACCCACGACTTCTACGTGGACACCCACGAGGTGACGGTGAAGCAGTTTCGCGCCTGGGTCGAGGCGGGCAAGCCCGAGCCATGCGCCAACGGCACCTGCTCCCTCGAGCCCGGGGGTCCCTACCAGGAGACCATGCGCTGGTACGCCCTCGACAGCCGCTACGTGGCCGAAGATGGCTACCGCACCTGCACCGGCGTGACCACCCAAGTGGGTGCAACCTACACCAAAGGCAACGACGACCTGCCGGTGAACTGCGTGAACTACCCACAGGCGGTCGCCGCTTGCTACTTCCGCGGCATGCGCCTGCTCACCGACGTGGAGTGGCTGTACATCGCCAGCGGCCGCGGCCAGGATCGCAAGTACGTGTGGGGCGACACGCCGGAGCCCGACTGCGCACACGCGCTCTTCGGCCTCGGCGGAGACTTTCGCCAAGGCCAGAACGGCTGCGGGTTCCCCAAGCCGGTGCTCGCCACGCCCGGCGACGTCTCCCGCGATGGCGTCTACGACATGGCAGGAAGCCTCGTCGAGTGGGTGTGGAGCTCGGCCCCTTTCGGATCCTTCGGCACCCAGCCGCTCCCCGACGACTACCCGGGCACCGAGCGCGACGCCTCGCTCTCGGCTTCCAAGAAGCTGGTGCGCGGCGCGGGCTACTGGGGGTACACCGAGCAGGTGCAGGCCACCTGGTCCGAGGTCGAATTCGTGAACAGCACCGATTCCACCGTCGGCTTCCGCTGCGCGAAGACCATCTTGTAGAGGCATCGAACGCGCGTCAGATGGACGCGCCTTGCGCGATCTCGGGCTCCAGCTCGACGCGGTCTCCGACCGGCAGGAACCGAGTCTGGGTGAGGGAGGGGACGCGCTCGAGCGCGAGCTCGAGCTCCGCACGCCCCTCGCTGAAATGAGACCAACCTTCGTAGTGGATGGGTACGAGCTGCCGCGGCTGGAGGTGCCGAGCCAAGGTGCACACTTCCACCGCGTCCATCGAGAAGCGCAGGAGATGTCGCAAGGCCGACGTTCCGAAACGCGCCGCTCCCACGTGCGCGAACACTGTCCCCATGCGCTCGAACCGCGCACCCACTTCGAGAGCGCCGGAAAAGAGCCGCGTATCGCCTGTAATATACACGGGGCCGAGTCGCAGTGCGCTACTCTCCAGAACGAAGCCCACGACCTCGCCCGCGAGCCAGTTGGTCCCCCACGGTCCGTGTCGCGCCGGGACTGCGGTCACCACCAAACCGGGCAGCGCGCAGCGCTCCCAGGGCGCGAGCCCTCGCACGTTGGCTACGCCGCGTCGACGGAGGCGTTCGGCACCCGGTCGCGTCGTCAAAACCATGCGGGCTCGGCGAACCAGCTCCAGCCCACCCCGGTCGAGATTGTCGCGATGCTGATCGTGCGAGAGCAGGACCAGGTCCGGGCGCGACGGAAGCGCTCGGGCGCCCTGGGCCCCCACGAGGTTGCGGTACGAGATCTCGCCAGAGAGCGGGCTTCTTCCGAGCACGAAGGTCGTCCCCGCGGGGTCGAGCACGGGGTCGGTGACGATGGTTCGACCGCCCACATCGAGCAAGAGCGTCGCTGTCCCCAGGTGGCGCACCATGGGCACATCGGGGCCCGGGCTCAAGCGGTCCACGCGCGCCCTCGATCGCCAGCCGCCACACGAGCCGCAAAGTCGAAGTGCTTGCAGAAGAACCCCACGCGCGTGCTCGGTGCCTGCACGGCCAGAGCCGTCATGCGCTCGCCGAGCCGCTCACCCATCTACTGTCGCGGGTGCTCCGCGAGCACGGAGCGAACCAGCTCCGAGGGAAGCATTCGCGCCCGCGCACCGAGAACGTCGCAGGCCGCACCTGCGTGGAGGAGATGCGCTTCGGCGCCCAGATCCTGCCCAACCCGAACCTCCAGATGAAGCGCGATGGCCGCGGCGAGGCGATCGCAGCGCTCCGTCGACATCGCCGCCGTCGCTGCAACCTGCCGCGCGGCGCGGGCCGAGGCGATCGCGAAGCACTCACCCACCGCGGGCGCATGAGCGTCGGTGAGACCGAGGTCGTGAAGCAGAGCAGCGACGAAGAGCATGTCGCGGTCGTGAACGGTCTCACAAACGGCGCCGAGTGCCGTCGCCCAGGCCCAGGTTCGATGGCAGTGGGCGATGAGCCACGGCGGCGAGCCCGTGGAAAGGGCCTCGAGGGCGCGCGCCGCGGCGACCGAAGGGGGCGGAGCAACGAGCTCGGCCCATCGCTCGACGTCCAGCACTGCGCTCGGTGGCGGGTCGCGCCAACCGAGCCGCGTAAGGGCGCCGTGGAGCACGAGCCGCGTCTGATCTCGGTAGGAAATGCGTCCGCCCGAGCGGAGAAGTCTGTCCGCCAAGTCGTTGTTCATGCGGCAATCGTAGGTCGCTGCGATACCCGTCGGCAGTGGCGTATTCGACACAGTTCGTGCAGAATTCGCCAATGCTCCAGACGGTCGTGATCCCTTTGCTACCTGGGGTGCTCGACTCCTCTTTGGGTGTGCTCATGGACATCCTGGAGGCTGCCAACCGCGTGCGGACGGCGACCGGGCGCGGCCCCGCGTTCGACGTGCGCGTGGTCGGGGTCGAGGCGGCTCGGGTCACCACCGCCCGAGGGTTCACCCTTGCGACCCGAGGTATCCTTCGTCTCCAGCCGGTCGAAGCGCCGTCGATCGTCGTCTTGCCCGGCGAGGACGAGACGCAGCCGGATGCACTGATGGCCTCGGTGCGCTCCGGCAAGCGTCGCTCGCTGCAGCGGTTCCTGCAGGGCTGCGCGGGCTCCAGGTCACTGCTGACCGCCAACTGCAGCGGCGTGTTCCACCTGGCGGAGGCGGGGTTGCTCGATGGCAAGCCGGCAACGACCGCATGGTTCCTCGCGACCCGGTTCAGGCAAGAGTTTCCCCGCGTCGAGCTCCAATAACAGTCGACGCTGGTTCGCACCCCCTCGGTGTGGACTGCCGGCGCAGCACTCTCGATGACCGACCTCGCGCTGGCCCTGGTCCACCGCTTTGCGGGTACCGCTACCGAGCGCGCCGTCGCTCGGTACATGGTCCTGGAAAAGCACCCAACGCAGGCTCGCTACATGATGGCGGCACACTACGCGGGCTGCGACCCGGTCGTTGCCCGCGCCGAGGCCTGGATTCGCTCGCGTATGGCCTCGCCGTTCACCATCGCAGACCTGGCGCGGGGGCTCGGGACGAGCGCACGAACGCTCACGCGTAGGCTTCAGCACGCGGTGGGGCTCGCCCCGATACGCTTCGTTCAGCGAATCCGTGCCGAGCAGGCCGTGCACCTTCTCCAGACCACGACCGAGCAGCTCGACGACATCGCCCAGCGCGTCGGCTACGGCGACGCCTCGACGTTGCGAAGAATCCTTCGCCGCGAGATGCAGCGACAACCCGGCGAGATCCGTCGCGCCTGATTGCTGGCGGATCCTCGGGCTTCCACGCCGGGTCGGGTCGTGCCTGCGTTTCGAAAACCTTGCGTCCTTCGCCGGCACGTGCACACTCGCGCATCGCGATGCGACGCACGGCGCTCGTTCTTCTCCCCCTCTTGCTCTTCGCACGGACGGCTTCGGCAACGCCCACCGCCAAGCTCACCTACGTGCGCGGAGAGGGTGCCGCCGCGTGCGCCGACGAGGCCTCGCTGCGGCAAGCGGTGGCCGCGCGCCTGGGCTACGATCCCTTCCGACCGGTGGCGGAGAACGCGGTCTCGGTGGACGTTCGCCGGGTGGGCCCCCGCTTCGTGGCCCACGTGAAGCTCATCGACGCCGACAGCAAGGAGCGGGGCGATCGCGAGCTCCAGTCGAAGAGCGACGACTGCGGCGATCTCACCTCGACCCTGGCGCTCACCATCAGCATCGCGCTCGATCCCC
>JABFRG010000122.1 GCA_013141295.1 Polyangiaceae bacterium | reverse complement strand
GCGATGGGTGAGCGCCACCGAGACGTGGGCGGCAGCGCCGTTGCCCAGCGCGAACGACACCTCGGCGCCGCGGTCGATGCCCGATGCGGGCTCGAGAATTGCGGCCACGCGGCGCTTCTCCGGGAGCGCGCCGCCGAAGAGCAGCGCCAGATCGATGCAGTGGGTCCCGAGAGCGGCGAGGCTCCAGAAGCGCGCGCCTCGGCCCTGCGCGCGCCACCCGTCCACCGCCGGATCGGGCCAGGCCCAGCGCAGGTGAATAGTGCGTAATGCACCGATTCGTTCCCGCTGCTCCGCCCGCATGCGCCGGTGCGCCGGGTGGTAGCGGAGCTGATAGCCCACTTGCAGGTGCACGTTCGCGCGGCGGGCCGCGTCGATGGCTCGGGCGCCGGCCTCGGCGGTGAGCGCCAGCGGCTTCTCCACCAAGACCGGAAGGCCGTGCGCGACCACGACCTCCACCTGCTCCGCGTGGGCGCCATCGGGCGTCGCGAGCACCACGGCGTCGCACGCTCGCGCCGCGAGCAGCGCCTCGAGCGAGGGAAAGTCACGGACCGCTACCGGGACCTGCAGCTCCGCGCGAAAGGCCGCGCCCTTGGCAGCATCGCGGACCACGATGGCCGCGAGCTCGGCGCCCGCCACCGTTCCGCCGAGCAACGCCCGCGCGTGGTGCTTGCCTGCGTCCCCGATGCCCACCAGCGCCACGCGAACCATCGGTCGACGGTATCACGACCCGCGCGCGGTGTTGCTACCGGGCGGCGACGGGATCGGCGCCGCTCATGCACGCCTCGGGCAGGCCGCCGATGGCGACGAAAGCGTGATAGGCGGCCAGCGCCAAGACCGTCGTCGACGAGAGGGTGGCGCCCGGTTGCGTGTACAGGTCGACGCCTCCGCCGTGTGCGTCGGAGGCCACGAGAAGGTCGCGTCCGCGCAGCAACGAGATCTCCCGCGCCGGCGCGGTGGCGCCTGCGATCTTCACGGCGTCGGTGCGGAGCTCGAACCCCTCGTCGGAGCTCTGGCCGGGCGTGCGAGTGAGGCGCGCAGAGAGGCAGCCGGGGCGCACCTCCAGCCACTGGTCCGCTGACGTCCCTGCGGACGCGATGGCGCACACGAAGGGCCATCCGGTGTTCGTCACCGGCCCTTGGCACTCGGCGCTCACGGTCCCGTAGCGCATCGTGAAGCGCGTGGATTCCCGGCGTTCGGCGCCGGTGGTCTCCAGCCGCTCGAGCTTCACGCGGCCTTCGGGCCCTTTCACGTCGCACCAGCCGCTGCACGCCTCGCCGGTCACGATGGGCATGCGGGTGCGCGCCATCGTCGACCGCTGCTCGTAGCCGGGCGCGTGCGTCCAGCTGTGACAGGCAGCCAGCGAGCCCAGCGACGACGCGAGCAAAAGGAGAGTGCGGCCTTGCATGCGGCGCGCTCCAGCAACCTTCGTGCCGCACGGCGATCGCATGCATCCGGTCCATCGAGCCCTCGTTGTGAACCCCAGGGTACGCCCGCGGTGTGAACGCACCACTGCGGCGCGTTCTGGCTACTCGACGATGACCCGATCGCCGCCACTGCGTCCAAAGGTCTCGGGCGCGTACATCTCCTCGGCCTTTGCGGGCGGCACCACGAAGTTGCCGGGCGTCGTTGCGCGTGCAGTGTACACGTATTCGTGCGCGCCGGCCCACAGGAGCGAGGTGAAGGCCTCGGCCCGCTCGTCGCGCAGGTTGTCGTGCTCGTACCAGCTGCGGGACCAGTACCAGCCGCTCGAGCGCTTCGTGCTCTCGTCTTGCGGGATGGGCCCGGTGACGCGCAGCGCCGGGTTCAGCGCCTCGAAGCCGGCGGGCATGGGATCGACCAGCGCCACGTGGTGGCGTTCGCTGGTGGCGACCATGGTCACGCGCACCCGCACGGTGGCGCCGGCCTTCACGTGCCAGGTGCCCTTGTCGTCCTTGGTGACGTCCGGCGGCGCACCCTTGGGGGCCGTGGATTCGTAGGTGCGCGTGACCGAGAAGCCGCGTTCCAGGGGCGGGAGCACGAAGTCGGCCGGCGCGTAGCGGAGACCCACGCGGTAGTAGAGGCGGCCCTTGCCCTCCTTTTGCACCACGAGATCGCTCTTGCCCATCTTGAAGAGCTCGGGCATCGGCACCTCGGTCTGCACCCGGTCGGTATTGTAGCCGCGGAACGCGTGCTCGCTCGCCGTTTGGTCGCCGAGCCATACCCGCGCGATGAAGCTCGGCGGCACCTTCTCGAACTTCTGGAAGTAGGTGTCGAGGGCCAGCAGCACGAAGGCGTCGTCCTGGGTGTTCTGCCAGTGACCCTTCTTGCGTGCGCCGAGGAGGCCGGACACGATCTTCGGAATGAGCACGTTGCCGGGCTCGGTCTCCAACAGCGCCTGGAGGATGAGCGCGTCGGTCCGGTGATCGGAGGCCAGGATGAGGTAGTCCGACTCCCCGTAGCTGGTGGTGAAGTGCGCGGCGCCGGCGGTCTCGGTGGCGCGGTTCTCGAAGTGCTTGGCGACGTCCTTGGCCAGCTGCTTGGTGCTCGCGTCGCCGGCCAGCGTGGGGAGAATCCAGGCCAGGCTCTCCATGGGCGTCTTCTCGATGCCGCCGGACTCCTGGATGATCGACTGCGCCTTGACGGGGTTGGGGTTGCCCAGGCGCTTCTGCACGAAGAGCGAGTACGCGATGAGGCTGCGCCGCGCCTCCGCCGAGTAGTAGTACGGGATGTGGCTCTCGATGGCGGCGAGGTATCGCTCCACGCCGGAGAGGAGCCCCGGGTCGACCGGATAGCCCTTCTGCTTGGCCACCGAGAGCGCGAAGCCCACGTGGATGGTGAGGTAGGGCCAGGGCTCGCTCACCCAGAACCCGAAGCCGCCGCTGCCGCGGTCTTGCCGGGCCCGGAGGAGCTCGAGATCCCTGGCCACCGAACCCTGGAGCACGCCCAGCGGCGGGAGCTCGCGACTGTTGAAGGCCGCCAGCATGTCTTTGAGCGACGCGATGGCCAGCACCCGAGAGGCCAGCTGCTCGTTGCACTCGAAGGGATACCGCGTGAGGTAGAGCACCGCGTCGGAGAGCGCGAAGAGCGCCGTGGACGCGGTGGAGATATCGAGACCGCCCCAGGTCTTCTCGATGCCGTCGGGGACCGAGACCACCTGGCCCACCGCGCCGTCGTCGACCACGCCGTAGGTGGCGAAGGCCTCGGTGGTGCCGGGCGTCCACACCGGAAGATCCACGTCGGCTGCGTCGGCGAAGTCGTCGGTGCCGGCCGCGATCTGGAAGTGGGCGCGGCCGGGCATGTGCGCCGCGGCCGGGAGACGGACCTCGACGCGATCACCGGCGGCCACCTCGAAGGCTCGACCGGTGGACTCGAGCAAGGTCGCGTTCACCGTGCGTGCCGCCAGCGAGATGCGCATCTTGGCGTCGGTCTGGTTCTGGATCACCACGGGTAGCTCGAAACGATCGCCGTAGTTGAGAAAGCGCGGGGCCGACGGGCGCACCGTGAGCGGCTGCCGGGTGGTGATGGTGCTCTCGCCGGTGCCGAAGTGGTTGCCCTTGTCCCAGGCCACCACCATCACGCGGTAGCGCGAGGTGCTCTCGGGCATCTTGAAGTCCACGTGCGCGTGACCGGTGTCGTCGGTCTTCACACGGGCGGCGAAGATCGCCAGCGCGTCGAAGTTCGAGCGCAGCGCAATGGGCTTCGCGCCGCTCACCCGGCCTGCCCCTTTGTGCGCTTCCTCCTTTTCTGCGATAGCCACCGGCTCCGCGGCCGGCGCCTCGGGCGGAGCCTTGAACATCGCTGCCTTCGGCGGCGTGGCGGTGACCGGAGCCGCGCCGCCCAGCCGACCGTGACCGGAGCCGAAGCCCTGGCCACTGCCGGTCCCCGCGCCGTGCCCGATGGTGCCGATGTTGCCGAGGCCGATGCCTTCGCCGCGACCTCCGCCCCCTTCGCCGATGCCGCTGAGACCCAGACCGCCGGCGCCGAAGGAGTCACCGATGGCGCTACCCCACATGTTGCCCCGAGCGCTCACGTCGTCTTCGTCGTTGCCGTCGCCCGGCGGAGCGTAGCCGCCGAACATGCGACGCAGTTGCTCCTTGGGCGCGAGGGTCACGTAGACGCGGCTGTCGACCAGGTGCGGCACGTACCCCACGGGGGTGTAGAGCTCGTTCTTGGCATCGGCCATGGTGTAGCCGGTGAGAGCCAGCACCGCTTCGTCGACCACCACCACGGCGACCTCGGCCGGGTACGGGTTGCCGGCTGCGTCTTTGGTCTCCACCGCGACGGAGTTGTCCCCGCCCGGCAGGAGGCCCTTTGCCTTGGGCGTCGCCTTGACCACCACGTCGCGATCCTTGGGCGGCACGGAGATGCTCGCCGAGGCCTGCGCATAGGCGGCCTTCGGCCGCAGCTCGGGGTCGACGTCACCGTGGTCGTTCAGCCGCGGCTCGACGCCCACCAGGTCGAGGGTGGCGACCAGCCCCGGCACGTCGCCCGGTAGCACCGGAAACGTGAAGGTCTGCGTGCGATCTGTGAGGTGTACACGAATCTCCCGAGGCTCCGCGCCGCCGTGAATCTGCAGAATGCCTTCGGCCGG
>JABFRG010000006.1 GCA_013141295.1 Polyangiaceae bacterium | reverse complement strand
GAACAGACGCGCATCTCGCGCCCCACCACCGCCGCCAGCGTCTTCAAGGCGCTGCCGTTCTTGAACCGCGAGCCCTATCGCGCCATGACCGTGAACGCCGTGGCTTTCCTGGAAAAAGACGCGGTGAAGAACGTGGGGCTGCCGCTCTTCGCGGTCTTCCTCATCCTGGGCGCCCTGGCGATCATGGCGGTCTCGCTGCACCAGTAGCGGCCTCACTGCTTCTTGCGGGTGGACTCGGGAGGTAGCTCCAGTAGATCGCGCTTCGACTCCAGAGGAATCCGCGAGGCCGACTTGCCGCCACGGCCGGCGTGGCGAATGTCCTTCCCGCGCACCATGAACACCACCATCTCCGCCAGGTTGGTGGCGTGGTCGGCCATGCGCTCGATGTACTTTGCAATCGATTGCACGCGCGTCGCCCGGTAGATGTTTCGCGGGTTCTCCATCATGTAGGTGAGGAGCTCGCGGAAGATCGACTTGTAGTAGGCGTCGACCACCGAGTCGCGATCGATGACGCTGTGGGCGCGCTCGATGTCGCCCTCCACGAAGGCGTCGAGCGCGTCGCGCAGCATTCCCTGCGCCGCCTCTGCCATGTTCACCACCTCGACGTAGGGCTTCAGCGGCTCCTCTTCGTTCAGCTCGATGACCCGCTCGCAGATGTTCACGCCCAGGTCGCCCATGCGCTCGAGGTCGGTCACCAGCTTGAGCGCCATGGTGATGAAGCGCAGGTCGGAGGCCACCGGTTGGCGCCGCGCGAGCACGCGCAAGCAGGCCTCGTCGATCTCCATCTCCAGCCGGTTGATCTCCCGGTCCACCGCCATGGTCTTCTCGGCGAGCTTGGTGTCGCGTCGGGCCAACGCACGCATGCTGCTGGTGAGCATGTCTTCGACCTTCGCTCCCATGAGGAGCAGATCTTCACGGAGCTTGCGGAGCTCTCCTTCGTATTCTCGGTCGAGGTGCGCACGGACCATGGCCGCGATGGTAGGGCGCATCGCACCGCTACGCAAAGTTCGTTCGCGAAATGACCGAGCGCGATTGTCGCTCACGAAACCATCCACCCCGAGCCGAAACGCCGGCTGCGCCCGACTCAAGAGCCTTCGAACCTGCCTGGGACCGAGGATCGAGCGCGAGATCCGGATCGGGCACGGGCACGGGCTCGGGCTCGGGCTCGGGTGAGCTAGGGCACGCGGAAGGTACCCGTGGCGAGGTCGAGGATCGTGCGACGAAGCGCCGTCTTGGGGCTGCCGCACAGGATCTCCGGCGGATAGGCGACCTTTCCACCGAGGCGCTTCGCCACCGCTCGGGCGCCTTCGAGCGACGAGGTCGCCACACCCAGGAGGCTGGCTCCGTCGCTCCCGAAGTCGACGAAGGTGACCGTCGTGCCGGCCGCGTCGAGACCCTTCAGGTGCTCCGCCAGCTTGGGATAGCCGTCGGGCAGGTGCCCCGGACGCACGCCGGAGACGAGAACCATGGGCTCGGCGCACGTCTCTCCCGCCGGCGGAGGCAGCAAGGCCAGTGTGTTCGTCGGGAACGGTGCACCGCAACGCAGCGGCTGTGCTGCCCGGCCGGTGGCGTACATCGTGCGCACCACACCCGCGGTGGGGCGGCCGAAGCCGGGGCGTATCTGCGTGGTCTGGATGAACGTGTCCTCGCCCACGTCCCACACCGATTCCACCTTGGGCGCCGGCTTTCCTTCGGCGGCGCCGGGGAGGTTCACGCGTTGCCACGTGCCGCCGGCATGCGTGTATAGTGCACCAGAGGTCGCGAGGAGCCACGGCGTGCGACTCCCGGCCAGTACCGCTGGCTCGGGGAGGGCTTCCTCCTTCACCTCGCCGGCTTTGGAGGCGAAGAGCGCTTTGCCCGACGCGGTGGTGACCCACACGTCGTCGCTGGCGGTGACCGTCCACGAGGTGAGGTCCGCCAGGTGGCTCGCGACGCCGTTGAGCGGTGAGGGCGAGATCTTCTCACCGTCGTAGTATTGAATGCGTCGTCCGGCCTTCTGCTTGGGCGTCAGCAGGTAGGTGCGCGTGGTCCCCACGTGCATGCGCCAAACGCCCGGCTCGTAGCTCTCGTCCTCGGACGAGAACGGACCCGCGTCGGCGACGAGATCGTCGACCGGCTTGCGGGGCGACCAGCGGAGGAGCACGAGCTTGCCCTTGCGGAAGTCGTGCGCCACCAGCTCGCCGTCGGCGGTCGACGTGCCGAGGTACATGTCCGGACCCGGAAGGTTGACCTTCGACGACTTGCCTTCGGACGTCCACGCCGAGAAGTAGTTCGTCGGCAGGGCGTCGGGCCGCTCCGGGAAGCGCGTCGCCACGAGCCACAGGCTCCCGTCGGGACGTGGCAGGTACTCGATGTACCCGTGTATGCTCTGGGGCTCGGGGATGGGCGCCCAGTTGCGTGCCTTGAACAGCATCTCGTAGGAGCCGTCGCCGAACATGCGCGAGATCCGAGCGATCCACGCGTGCGTCTCGTCGATGCCGCCGGCGTCCCACAGCCTGCCCATCTCGTACTGGCTCTCCGGCATGTCGGAGGGCCTTTGGTCGCGGAAGAGCGAGCGGGGCCCTCCGTCGGTGAGCCACGCGGAATGGGGAAAGAGCGTCGCCGGCATGCCGCCCACCTGGGCCATGCGCGCGGCGTCGCAGATGCCCTGGTACACGATCGCGAGCGATGTTCCGCGTGGGGGCGCGGGCGTGCTGGCGTCCGCGAGCTGCACCCCTCCATCGCCGTCGGCTCCCGAGGCTGTCGTCGGGCTGGCCGTGGGCGCCGTGGGTGTGGCGGCTTGCGTTCGCCCGGAAGGCCCGCCTCCACAGGCGAGGAGCAGGAGTGCGAGCGCCGGGGGCGCGTGTCGCGGAAACGTCGTTGAGCCCATGATGCGCGGGAGAGTACACGACCCGTCGCGGCAGCACGCTGCCCAGTAGGTAGGGCCTGTCCCTGAGCTCTACGCTCCGCGAGACGGGCACGGGCACGGCCAGACCGCCTCTCCGAAGTTGCGATTGTCCTTCGCCGGCCGGCCGGTTCGTCGCTTGGACGCGAGCAGCACTTCGATCTTCGCCCACTGCCGCTCATCGAGCTGACGTCGAACCATCCGCTGGGACACAGATTCGAGACCATGGACGGTGCGCTGTGCACAGCAATCTCTGTCTGCCACAGAACGACCCTGCGACAGACAGCCTCGACCCCTCTCACCCGTGCCCGTGCCCGGTCTCACTCTCCGGGGGCCGGAAAACTAGGGCGAGCTCAGCCGAAGCGGCCGGTGATGTAGTCCTCGGTGCGGCGATCGCGAGGCCGGGTGAAGATCACGTTGGCCTCGTTGTATTCCACCAGCTCGCCCTCGTAGAGGAAGGCCGTGAAGTCGCCCACCCGCGCGGCCTGCTGCACGCTGTGGGTGGCGATGACCACGGTGTACTGGTTCTTGAGCTCGTGGATGAGCTCTTCCAGGGTGGTGGTGGCCACCGGATCGAGGAGCGAGCAGGGCTCGTCCATGAGGAGCACGTCGGGCTCCAGGGCCAGGCAGCGCGCCAGGCAGAGACGCTGCTGCTGACCTCGCGCCAGCTTGGAGCCGGGCGAGTCGAGCTTGTCTTTCACTTCGTCCCACAGCGCGGCTTGCTGGAGCGCTCGCTCCACCACCGCGTCGTTGGCGCTGGTGTGCAGCCCGTTGAGCCGTAGCCCGGCCAGCACGTTGTCGCGCACCGACATGGTGGGGAAGGGATTGGGCCGTTGCACCAGCGAGCCGATGCGGCGCCGGATGGTTCCCGGGTCGACCGATGCATCATACACGTTCTTGCCCTCGAGCAGCACGCTGCCCTCGGTGCGGGCGTCTTCCGCGATCTCGTGCATGCGGTTGAGGCAGCGAATGAAGGTCGACTTGCCGGCGCCCGAGGGGCCGATGATGGCGGTGACGGCGTTCTGGGCGATGGGCACCGTCACGTCGTTGAGCACGCGGAGCGCCCCGTACCAGGCGGAGAGGCCTTCGGTACGCATCTTCTCGGGCATTTTCTGGGGCGGAACGGAGTCCGGGTACCCGCTGCTCATGCGACCTCGGAGGGGTGGGCGACGAGCGAGGCTACCTTGAGAAGGCAGGTGGCGCCCAAGAGAACGAGCGCGTGACGCGCGGCGACGCCCGGGTCGGCCAGGATCGCCGCACGGAACGTGGTGCTGGGGAGAGCGTCGAGGTCGAACAGCAGGACCAGCGGGGCAGTGGAGCCCAAGGTGCGGGCCGCGGCGCCCAGGAACGCGCCGAGCAGGTATCGTCTGGAGCCCCGGAACACCACGTGGGTGAAGGTTCTGGCGCGCGACGCACCGAGGGCCACCGCCGCCTCGCGGGTCGCTTGAGGCACGCGCGAGAAGGCCCGCGCCGAGCGCCGCATCACCGAGGGCGCGAGGAGGATCGACAGCGCCACCGTGGCCGCAGCGCGGCTCGAGACACCGAAGCGCTGGGCGAGCACCGCCACGAACACGCCCACCACGATGGGCGGCGTGGAGGAGAGCAGCTCTGCCGACATGCGCAGCACGCGCGCCGAGCGCTCACGCTCGAACTCCACCGCGTAGATGGCCGCTGCGAAGCCCACCGGGCCCCCGAAGAGCACTGC
>JABFRG010000171.1 GCA_013141295.1 Polyangiaceae bacterium | reverse complement strand
GTGGAGGACTTGGGCTCCGGCGAGACCAGCTTGCGCACGAGATCGGCGCGGTTGGAGACGCCGAGCTTGGCGTAGAGCCTCCGCACGTAGGTGCGCACGGTGTTCTCGGAGAGGCCGGCGATGGCAGCTACGTTCACACCGCTGTATCCTGCAACCAATAGCCGGGCGATCTCGCGCTCGCGCTTGGAGAGGCCTTCCATGGCGGCGGTGGCCTTGTCGTCCACCGGTTCGGTACGCACCACCGCGCAGCGCGCGGCGCCGAACACCGGATCACCCTCCAGCTTGGTGACCGCCTGCACCACGCCACACGGAAGTCGCGGGGGCGTGGGGAGCGCATCGCCGCGGGTCTTGGCGGCCAGGGCCGCCTCGGCGGCGTTCACCACCTGGGCCTCGATGGGCAGCACGTCGGTCTTCCAGTCGATGCCCTCGGCGCGGTTGGCGGCCCAGAGGACCTTCTTGGCTTCCCGGTCGACCACGAAGAGCGTGCCCTGGATCTTGCCGAGCGCGCGCAGCGCCGAGGCCTCGCGCGAGAGCTCTTCGTACGCCAGCTGCGCCCGGACGCCGGCCATCACGAAGGTGGTGAGGTCTTCCAGCCGAGCCACGTCCTCCTGATCGAAGGCGGGGTCGCCCTCGCGCCGCTCGAGACCGGCGAGCCCGAAGAGCACGCCGCCCTCGTGGAGGAACACCAGGAGCGCGTCGGTGAGCGCGTCGGGCACGGCGTTCTTGGCAAAGTAAGGGAGCTCCTTCCGCACCTCCGCCGGGTAGAGCTCCTCGGCCAGGTACACCCGGCGCTGCGTCTCGACCACGCTCCGGGTGTCGAAGCCGAAGGCCTCGGTGAGAGTCTTCCCGTCGGGCTCGGCCATGCTGCGCGCGTCATTTCCTACCAGGCGAATGGAATCGATGTAGGCGTGGGCATCGTCGCGGCCGAAGCAGAAGAACGCGCAGGGCGCCGGCACCAATGTGCGCATCGCATCCAGCACGCGTCGCCGGAAGCCGATCTTTCCCCCCGGCTGAACCACCTGCAGCCGGGCATGCGTGAGTTTTTCGGCGGGGGTCGTCATGGGGGCCGAGCGTATCACTTTCCGGAACCCGCGCGCCCGGGAGCGAGGCGTGGGCCGAAGACCCCAAACCCCGCCCCCGTAGGGCGAACGGACGGCCACGGCAAGGGACACCAGGTTGGCGCATCGCGGCACCACGACCGCGCCGGAGACCGCGAATTCCCGCCCAAACCGCTCCGTGGCACTCTCGAAAATGCCCGCGCCGTGGCATACTCCGAGGGTGACGACCGAGACGCAACCGCAAGATCTGATCTTCGACTGGAACGAGGTGAACCGCAAAGGCCGCCTCATCCCCAAGAACGCCACCTTCTTCGACGAGACGCTGCGGGACGGCCTGCAAAACCCGTCGGTGACCGACCCGGGCATCGAGAAGAAGCTCGAGATCCTCCACCTCATGGAGGACCTGAGCATCGACGTGGCCGACATCGGGCTCCCGGGCAGCTCGCCGCGCGCCTTCGAGGACGTGCTGCGGCTCTGTCAGGAGGTCGTGGCCTGCAAGATGAAGATCAAGATCGCCTGCGCCGGTCGCACGGTGGTCTCGGACATCACGCCGATGATCGACATCTCGCAGAAGGCCGGCCTGCCGGTGGAGGTGTACGCGTTCATCGGGTCGAGCCCCATCCGGCAATACGCCGAGGCATGGGACGTCGACCTCATCGCCAAGCGCAGCGCCGACGCCATCGACGTGGCGGTGAAGAACGGCCTCGAGGTCTGCTACGTCACCGAAGACACCACGCGCTCGCGGCCGGACGTGCTCACCACGCTCTTCCGCACCGCCATCGATCACGGCGCCTCGCGCCTCTGCCTCTCGGACACGGTGGGCCACGCCACGCCGGACGGCGTGCGCAACCTCATCCAGTTCACCCGCAACGTGGTGGCCGGCACCGGCCGCACCGACGTGGGCATCGACTGGCACGGGCACAACGATCGCGGCCTCGCTCTGGAGAACGCCATCTGGGCCCTGGAGTTCGGCGCCGATCGCGTGCACGCCACCGCCCTCGGCATCGGCGAGCGGGTGGGCAACGCGCAGATGGAGCTGGTGCTCCTGAACATGAAGCTGCTCGGGCAGATCGACCGCGATCTCACCCAGCTCCTCAAGTACTGCGAGACCGTGGCCGAAGCCGTGAAGTGGCAGATTCCCATCAACTACCCGCTGGTGGGGCGCGACGCCTTCCGCACTGCCACCGGCGTCCACGCCGCCGCCATCATCAAGTCGATGAAGCGCGGCGACGCTTGGCTCGCCGACCGCATCTACAGCGGCGTGCCGGCCGGCATGTTCGGTCGCGAGCAGGAGATCTGCATCGGCTTCATGAGCGGCGCCTCGAACGTCAACTACTGGCTCGAGAAGCGCGGCCTGCGCTCCGACGAGCAGCTCGTCGCCGAGATTCTCAAGGCCGCCAAGGCAGCCGATCACATCCTCACGGACGACGAGATCATGGCCGTCGTCCAGCGGCTCGCGGCGAAGTAGAGGCGATTTCGCGCGAGCCGCCACCGAGCCCCTCGCCACGGAATCGACGCGTGCGAAACGGCGTTTAGAGGACATGACTCTCCGAACGCAAATAGACCTCTTTGCCCACCTATGGTGTGCCGTTGGTGTCGTCGTAGGGATCGTCCTCCGCCGAAACATGCCTCGCGCGCCGCAGGCTGTCCCCTTCGTATGGTCTCTGTGCGCCTTACCCATCGGGGGTGCTGCGTTCACCTCGAATATGTCGGTCTTCGTTCTCGCGCGCATCGCAACACCGGTCGTGTTCGTATACGTCCCCCTGCTTTTTGCCTGGCTCGCCGTTGCATGTCGAGGGAGGGGACGGTTGATCTGGGGCGCACTGGCAACCGTCGTTGTGTGCGTCGGCGTCGATGCCTTCTTCGTCGAGCCGCGAGCGCTGGAGGTGACGGAAGTGCGGGTCGAAAGCGAGAATCTGGCGAAACCCATCCGGATCGGCCTGTTTTCCGACATCCAACTGGACACGTTCGGAGCCTACGAGAAGCAGGCCTTCGCCACCTTGATGGCCGGGAAACCCGACGTGATTCTGCTCGCCGGGGACTACATCCAGGCGGACAGCGAGCCAGAGCGCCTCGCGTTCCGCGCGCAGGTGAATGCGTACCTGCGCGAGATCCACTTCGGCGCGCCCCTTGGGGTCTTCGCCGTTCAGGGAAACATGGAAGTGGAGAACGATTGGCCAAGCCTCTTCGAGGGTCTGGGCGTCACCACTTTCGAGCGGTCAAACCGCGTGGTGCGGGATGCCTTCAGTGTTGCGGGCCTGACGCTCGACGATTCTTTTCGTCAGGGTCAATCCTTCGAACGTACGCCGGGCAAGCTCTCGATTGCGCTGGGCCATGCTCCGGACTTCGCCCTGGGCCAACACGGCGCCGATCTTCTGGTGGCCGGCCACACCCATGGCGGACAGGTGCGGCTTCCCTTCGTGGGGCCGCTCCTGACCTTCTCCGGGGTGCCTCGCGCGTGGGCGGCCGGGGTGACCACACTGCCGTACGGCGGAACGCTGGTGGTGAGCCGCGGCGTCGGGGTGGAGCGTCGAGAAGCGCCGCAGCTGCGCTTCCTGTGCCGCCCGCAACTCATGTTCATCACCGTCTCGCCGCGCAGGTCGTCGCCCGCCCCCAATCAACAATGAGAAGGCCGCGGCGCGAGTGCTACTTCGTGCCGCAGGTGCCGCTGTTGCAAACTGCAACTGGCAGCGCGGGACAGGGGCTGCACTGCTTGTCGCAGCTCCGGCCCTTGGCCTTTGCGGCGTCGGAGGCGTAGCGCGCGCTCTCGCGCTTGTTGATGGATCCGGACTCGCAGGCGCAGTCGCACTGATCGCCGGTGAGCACGGTGACGCAATCGTCGGCGGTGGAGCACGACTGGTCGTAGTCGTCGGCCGCGAGAGAAGACGAGCCGCACGCCGCGACGAGGACGAAAGCACCGAGAAGGAGAGCCGGAATTCGCATGGGGCGCCGAGGGTAGCAAAAGCCGACCGCGCGCTACAGGGGCGAACGACCGGAAGCGACGTTTCGCGGACCGTTGTGCCCTTCTTCCGTGGCATTCTGAAGCGGGAGAAGACGCATGGACATCGCGACCTCTACGGTCCACATCGAGTCGCCGAGTGAGGTCGATCTCGAGCACCAGGCGGAAGGCAGCGGCTCGTGGGAAGTGGTGTGCGAGTCGCACTGCGACCGCCCGCTACCGGTCTCCGGCCTTTATCGCATCAACGGCTCCACCACCCGCACCTCGGTAACGTTCAAGCTCTCCGGTGATCCGCGCACCGTGGTGCGCGTCGACCCGAGCTCCACCCTTGCCCATGGCGGCGGCATCCTCGTCACCGCGGTCGGCGCCGCATTCGCCATCCCTACGGTGGCGGTCACCGGCGCGGTGATCTTCGTCTTCGTGTTCGGCGCAATCCTTGTTTGCCCGCTCCTCTCCGGAAACAAGAACAGCGACGTCGGCTACGGCGAGTGCCTGGTCGACGGCACGAGCTTCGTGGCCAAGGGCTACACGGTGCCCTTCGTGTGGGGCAGCGGGCTCATCGCGCTGCCCCAC
>JABFRG010000895.1 GCA_013141295.1 Polyangiaceae bacterium | reverse complement strand
GCCCCGGCAAGCCCGACGCTGCGCCGCCCCCGAAGAAGAAGGACGCCGGCGCGCCCGACGCCAGCGTGGATGCCGGCGCACCCGAAGACGCCGGTGAGGACGCATCGCCCCGCGACGCCGGAGAGCCGACCGACGCCGGTCCGGCGGCGATGTCCAGCGAAGGCGGCGTTCCGGTGGCAGACTCCGACGCCGGCGCGGGCGACGGCGGTGGTGGCAACGCCATCGCCAAGGCGGATCCCGACGCCGGGATCCCGGGCGCCGGCGGGCCGCGCGACCCCGGCAGCATGATCGGCATGGCGGGCCTGGTCTCGGCGGGCACCGTGAACGTCACGCTGCTGGTGAACATGCAGGTGATCCGCTCGCATCCGGTGGGCGCGCGCTTGGGGCCGCTCCTCGCCGGACTCCCGCAGTGGAACGACTTCATCCGCGGCAACGAGACCAACTTCGATCCGGTGCGCGACACCGACTGGATGCTCATCTACGGCCCGTCGCTCATCAACACCGATCGCGACGCGATGCTGATCCACTACTCGGTGCCCGACGCGGTGGTCGATCACGCCATCGATCTCGTGTCCGCCAAGTACGATCAGGGCGGCGCCTACGACGCAGGCGTCCCCGGCGTGAAGGCCACGCTGGGCCACGCCGACAACGCGCAGCGGGTGTTCATTCGCGCGCAGCCGCACGTGCTCGCGGTGGTGCCGCCGGACAAAGCGCGGGACTTCGCCAAGGTCCTCAAGGCCCGCACCGTGAACCCCAAGGTTCGCCCTGGCGAGGCCCTCCGCATCGTGGTGAAGGATCCGTACCGGCAGGTGGCCATCCGCGGCCTCACGTTCCCCAAGGAGCTGAAGGAGCTGCGCCTGTGGATCGTGCCCCGGGCCGACGGCGGCGCCGACGTCTACGGCGAGGGCGACTGCACCAGCGACGAGACGGCCGCTTCCACCGCCAGCACCCTCACCGACGTCATATCCCGCACCAACTCCGGCCTGGTGCAGATGGGCACCGCCGGGCTCCTCAACGGCGCCAAGGTCGAAGCCGAGGGCTCGGGCGTGCACCTCCACATCTCCGCTTCCCGGACCCAGCTCGACCGCGTCCTCGGGACCGTCGCGCTGCTCCTGGGCGTCGAGCTGAAGTAGGCATCCAGGTCGCCCGGCACGCCATCGTTTGGCACCGAAAACCCATCTCGCGCCAATCTCGGAAACGGCGGCGCAAACGGGGGGTGCTGGATAAAGGTTTCACCAGGAGTGGATGGATTTCCGTGCTACGACAATTCTTGACCTGCGGATTCCACGCAAAAACTGGATGTAGGACAATGGCATACTGCTTGCTCCCTTCAGCGTCATGACCCGGGACTTCTTCCGAAACCTTTGCATCGGCCTGGTGGCGCTCATCGCCGTCGCCGGCTGCTCTTCCACCAAGAGCAACGAAGATGGGTGCGAGAAGGGGAAGATCACCTTCTGCCGCTGCGCCAATCGGGCCTCCGGCTCCAAGATCTGCAACGCCGACGGCAAGACCTACGGCGAGTGCGATTGCGGCGACGCCCAGCCCGACGACGTGGCCGGCTCCGGCCTCGACTCGCCGGAGGATCCGTCCCCCGCGAACCCGCCGCCGGTACCCCCGACCACCGACCCGACCACCGATCCCGCCAAGGAAGACCCCTCGGCGCCCGCGCCCAACTGCAGCAAGCTCGAGGACCTCTCGCCGGTGCTGGTGAGCGAGAACGTTCAGGACGACGCGCCGGAGGCCCTCGGCGGCCCCATCAAGCCCGGCACGTACGTGCAGACGTGGATGGTGTACTTCCGCGGCGCCGATGGCGCGCAGCCGGCCAAGGACGCCAAGAGCAGCCAGAGCATCGAGATCGGTGAAGGCACCGGTCGCTACACGGTGCAGGACAACAACAAGCCGGCCCAGAGCGCGGGCTTCCGGTTCTCCACCACCGACAACAAGATCACCATTCAGCCCGAGTGCCCGTCGGGTCCGTCCAAGACCCTCACGTACTCTGCCTCCACGCACCAACTCGTCATCTTCGACGGCGCGTGGGCTCGGTTCTTCGAGCTGCAAGAGGCTGAGGCGCCCGCGCCGGAGGAGCAGCCGTGATGAAGAAGGTATTCGTTTGCCTGTCCCTCGGCGCCGCGTGCGCGGCCTTCGCCTGTAGCAAGGCGGAGCCCGACGCGACGGAGTCCAACGTCGAAGAGCAGAACATGAGCCTGGAAGGCGCTTACGAAGAGGTGGGTAACACCCAGCTCCACGTGCTGTTCGCCAAGAGCGGCGCGTTCGTGGTCTCCGACAACGGTGCGCGCACCGAGGGCAAGTACGTCTCCGCACGCGGCGGCAACGGGCCCAAGGTCACCCTGGCGGAAGGCCGCGCGTCCTCGAGCGATGCGGGCACCACGCCCACCGACGCAGGCACGCGCCCGGCCGACAGCGGGGCACCGCGGGCCGACGGCGGCACGGGTTCCAGCGACGCTGGCGCCGCGCCGGCACCGGGAGCGGCCTTCGCGATGGGGTCCTACGACGTCCTCGAGACCGGCAAGCGCCGCACGCTTCTCCTTCGCGCCAGCAGCGGCACCCGCCAGTTCAAGCGCGTGGCCTCGTACTGCGACGTGAAGGCCGACTGCAGCATCCAGGGCCTCAAGGCCTGCGCCACCGGCAGCTACGTGTGCACCTCGCACGCGTGCGCCTGCGGCGACGCCGGCGCCGACGATCCGCCGGTTCGCGACGGCGGCACCGACTCCGGCTCGCCGGACTCGGGCATCAAGGACGCCGGTCGGGGCTGAGCGCTCGCGGTCGGTTGTAGATTGGCGCAGAAACCGGGTATAACCCCGGCCATGCGAAGCCTTGCCCTGATCGTCCTCGTCTCTGTCCTCGGCTGCTCGAGGTCCGTGTCGGAGCCCTCCGGCGATTTCAAACCGGCGACCGCCGAACCGCTTCCGCCCGGGCCCAGCAAGCTCGAGACGGTGGACGAGACCGTGGGAACCGGCCGCGAGGCCAAGACCGGCGACACGGTGCGTGTACACTACACGGGTACGCTGATGAACGGGAAGAAGTTCGACAGCTCCCGCGACCGCGGCGATCCGTTCGAGTTCAAGCTCGGCGAGGGCAAGGTCATCAAGGGCTGGGACCAGGGCGTGGTGGGCATGAAGGTGGGCGGCAAGCGCAAGCTCACCATCCCCTCCGACCTCGGCTACGGCGACACCGGCAGCCCGCCGAACATCCCCGGCAAGGCCGGCCTCAAGTTCGACGTGGAGCTCATCGAGGTCAAGTAGAGGCCTCCTCCTTGCCGTAGCGAATCGCCTCGGCCAGGCGCTCGAGCACGTCGTCGCGGCCGGGGCCGATCTCCACGTCGCCGTCGGTGGTGTGGAGCATCAACGTCTCGGCGCCTTCCCTCGTGACGCCGTGGACGTCGCGCCAGTCGATGGCGCTGCCGGCGTAGGTGATTCCCGTGGCGTCGATGGCCACGTCGAGGGGCATGGTGGTGGGGATGGCGTAGGCGGAGACACCCACCGCGCACGCGAGCGCGGTGCCGCCCAGGACCGCGGTGAGGGAGAGCGTCTCGCCGGCCATGTACGTGGCGGTGAAGAGAAACAGGAGGGCGCCGAACGCATACAGACCGAACAGGCTCAGGGCGAAGTTCCGCCGGCGGCCCACCGAGAACAGCGCACGCCGGGTCGACTCCACGATGCGCGTGGCCTGCGAGACCACGCCCCGGCGGAGCGCCCGGCGCACCAGCACCACGAACGCGGTGGTGAGCGCGCCGTTCACCACCAGCGCCAGCGGCCAGAAGCCGCGCGTGCCCAGCCCCGCGTCGAAGATCCCGTGGGCGATGCTGGCGACCAGCAGATACCCGAGCACCGGCGTCTTCTTCGCCACCAGCTTTCGTCCCAGGGCGTAGCCCCACAGGGTGCCGAAGAACATGTGCGCGGGGACCGTCAGCAGCGAGCGCGCCACGATGACCGGCGCAGCGAGCCGCGCGAGGGCGAAGAACTTCATGTTCTCGATGGTGGCGAAGCCCAGCGACGCGGCCACGCCGTAGACGATGCCGTCCACCGGCTCGTCGAACTCCTTGGTGCGGCTGGCGAAGAGCCACACCACCAGGAACTTGGAGGCCTCTTCGGCGAAGCCCACGGTGAACGTGAGCAAGGGCACCGCCAACAAGAAGGCGCCCGCACCCTCGCCCGCGGTGGCGTTCTCCGGGGCGAAATACGGCGAAAGCCGCTCGAGGGCCCACTCCGCCGCGCCCGCCGGCACCACCGCCACCGCGCCCAGCACGAACGTGAGCAGCACCAGCCGCAGTGGCTCCGGGTGCGCGCGATCGAAGCGGCGAATGAAGCTGAGCCAGGCGAGCGATACCAGCCAGGGCAGGAGCACCGAGAGGACCGCCACCGGATAGTGGGGCTCCGCGCGACGCTGACCGTGGAGCGAGAGCGGTGGCAGGTGCCGCGTCGAGAGGAGCTCGGCCAAGGCCTGCGCGCGGGAAATCGGCGCCGGATCGTCGCGCACCGGCAGCACCAGGTGGCCGTCGTGGGTGATGCCCGCCAGATTCTCCGCCGTGAGGAGCCGGTTGCCTCGCGCCAGCGCCACGATGGGCGCGTCGCATCCCGGCG
>JABFRG010001005.1 GCA_013141295.1 Polyangiaceae bacterium | reverse complement strand
GTATTCGCCCTTGCCGCACTGGGCGCCGAGAAGGCCGCCGCAGATCTTCACCACGGGCGCAGCCTTGTGCTCGACCCGGAGGTAGAACTCCTCGGCGGTGAAGAAGGGACCGCAGTTGCTGCCCGGGAGGCACTTCGGGAGGGCGATGCTGCCCGCCGCGAGGATGCCCTGCTTGGTGGAGAGGGCCGAGCTGGCGGCAGCCTGGTCCGCGGGCGAGGCGGCAACGCCCGAGGTGTCGACGCGGATGAGGTTGTGCGAGTCGGTGTCGTTGAGCTTGAAGGCGGTGAAGCTCGGGCACGGCGCGCGGACGCAGCGGATGCCGTTGTCGGCGGTGCGGAAGAAGTCGCTGCCGGGCTTGATGCCGCTGGCGCCGCGCCAGGCCTCGGTCACGCGGAGCTTGCCGAGCTTGGTGCCGCCCACGGTGGTGGAGCGCATGGTGGCGCGCACGACGCCTTGGCTGGCGGTGAAGAGCGACTTGAAGTCGTCGGCCTCGGTGGTGCTGAGACCGGTGGGCGCGAAGTCGTAGAACGCTACGTAGCACTCGGCCGAGAGGCTGCCGTCGGCGCAGCGGGTCTTCGCCTGGTTCACGCGCTTCACGAAGACGCCGCCGCAGAAGGGCGACGCGCACTTGCGGTAGAGGTCCGGGCGCGTGACGATGAAGTAGCCGGTGTTGCCGCTGGCGCTGAGGGCGTCGGACTCGCCGACCACGTCTTCCTCGGTGCCGTCTTCCTGGCCCACGTCAGCGGCGCAGCCGGTGAGGGCCAAGGTCGCGAAAGCAGAAGCGAATACGAAAAGTTGAGCGCGCATGTGATTCCTCCCTGGAAAGCAGATGACGCGTCTGTAACACCGTATCCCACTGCGTCAACCGCAAACCTACAACGGGGTGAAATGGACGCAGCGGCAGCGGTGTTTTCCGAGGCACACGCGATGGTTCCGGCGCGACGCGTCGAAAACCCCCTTGCTCGGAAAGCCGCGAACTCCCTAAACTCCCGGCCCCATGATGAACACCCTCGACGCACACGTCTCGAAGTGGAACCTGCTCCAGCACCCGTTTTACCAAGCGTGGAGCCAGGGCACGCTGCCGGTTTCGGCGCTCCAGGCGTATGCGCGTGAGTACGGTGCATTCATCGCGACGCTGCCCCAGGGCTGGATCGCCGTCGGCGACGCCGCTTCGGCCGAGGTCGAGGTCGAGCACGCTCGCCTCTGGGACCAGTTCGCCGCCGCGCTCGAGACCCGCGTGGTCGGCCAGGCCACCACGGTTCAGGTGGCCGCGCTGGTCGCCACCGCCAAGCAGCTGTTCGCCTCCAAGGCCTCGGCCCTGGGCGCGCTCTACGCGTTCGAAGTGCAGCAGCCGGCCACCGCCGCCTCCAAGCTCGAGGGGCTCGATACGCACTACAAGGTGCTGCCCCAGGGCGTGCGTCCGTACTTCGTGGCCCACGCCGAGGAGACCTGCGAGAAGGACATGATCCTCACGCAGATCGCCACCCTCTCGGCGGAGGATCGGCTCGTCTGCTCCGCGGCCTGCGAGACCATGTCGAAGGCCCTCTGGGACGCGCTCACCGGCCTGCACCCCAGCTGCTGAGCTAGCAATGATCGAGAACGCGCGGGCGCGAGCACATCGCCCCGCGCGTTCGTGCGTCTACTTGGAGAGGTGCTTGAGGGCTTCGCGGAGGAGCTCGCCCAGCTCCGCACCTTCGGCGATCCGGTCGTTCAGGGCAGAGATGGCGCGGTCGGCTTCCTGCGTGCGGTAACCCATGTTGACCAGGGCGCTCTGGAGGAGGCTGGCCTTGTCGGTGGCAGCGGGCGCAGCGGCGGCGGCCGGCCGAAGCCCCACGGCACCCTCCACCGGAATCTTGTCGCGGAGCTCGAGAATGAGCCGCTCGGCGGTCTTCTTGCCGATGCCGCTGATGGCGGTGAGCGCGGCCAGCTCCTTCTTGGCGATGGCACGGCCGAGCTCGGGGCCGGGGAGCGCGCTCAAGATGCCGACGGCGGTCTTGGGCCCGACGCTGCTCACGGAGATGAGCTGACGGAACGCGAAGCGGTCGGCCTCGGTGGCGAAACCGAAGAGCGCGAAGACGTCCTCACGTACGTGGGTATGCACGAAGAGCTTGGCGCGGCCCTCGGCATCCGTGGTGGCGCGACCCCGCGTGCCGAGCGGCGCGACGATCTCGTAGCCCACACCATTCACATCCACGATGAGGGTGCCGTCGAGCTCTTCCTCGATGCGTCCCACGAGTCGGCCAATCATGGGTTGGCCTTATACCTCGCAATCGACGCTCCCGTGCGGAAGGGACAAATTGCGACGTTTCTGGGGCATTTTCGATGAACGTGAGCGGAACTATCCATTCACATCGGAATGTCGCAGATCTGTGACAACTTTTTAATTGCTGAGGCCTGTGGGTGTGGACTAAGGACGCGGCTCTCGGAGAGAACCCCCATGCGCATCCTCAAGTACTTCGTTTTCGCACCCTTCGCTCTCGCTGCCGCTTGCGGCGGTGGAAACAAAGAATCCAACATGGAGCCGGTCACGCCCCCGACCGACCCGTCCGCCGCTGCTGCGTCCGCCACGACGGATATGGCCGGCACCGCTGGCTCGGCTGCCGCTTCGGCTTCTGCCGCGGCCACCACCGCCACCACCGCGGCCTCGGCTGCTGCTACCACGGCTGCCGCCACGGCGACCGCGGTTGCCTCCTCGGCTCCCTCGGTTGCGGCCTCTGCCACCTCCACGGCGAAGAAGCCGACCGGCAAGACGCCCCCGAAGAAGAAGTAAGTTTCGTTTTCGACGAAACCTCACGAGAGGCTCGCTCCGGCGGGCCTTTCGTCGTTTGTGGGGTCGGCGATCTCGGGACCTGAGACCCAAGCTCCGTTCCCTCCCACTGCCCCTCCCGCAAGCGGAGGGGAGCCGGGCTTAACGGGCGGGATCGTCTTGCGGCATGCGGAGGGCGGCGGCGGCGAGCATGCAGAAGATGGGGCTCACCACGATGTGGTAGCGGTCCTCGCCGAAGAACACCGCGTGGGTGAAGAGCACCGTGCCGAGGAGCCCGAGGCATAGCGCCAGCGCCGGGGGAAACGAGGGCTTTCCCGGGAGCGGCAAGACGGCGCCCAGGAAGAGGAACACCACGAGCGGCACCACGCTGATGGGCTCGCGGGAAAAACCCAGGTACGCCGCGAGGAGCGCGAGCACCAGGAGCGCCCCCTGGAAGAAGCGCGGCCGTGGCTTCCCGCGAAGGCGCAGGCCCACTACCGAGAGCGCCGCAGCTGCGACGAGCACATGGTGAAAGGCCGAGAGCAGCGTGCGGCCCTGGGCGCGGACCTCGTCGGGCCAGAGCTCCGGCCGCGACTCGTGCAGGTACTCCACCTGGAAGGACTCGTGATCGAACGTGTAGGCCCACTTCTTCGGGACCAGCCCGAGCCAGTGGCCGGGCTCCTGGCGGATGTGCAGAAGCCCGTAGGAGAACCAGCAGCGATCCTGCTGCACCTGGCCGGTCACCTCGGCGCAGCCGTCGGAAGAGCGCAGCGTCTCGAAGCGGCCGGTGGCCCGGGGGAACGATCCGATGGCCAGATTCCAGCCGCCGTTGGTGCTCACCAGGGCGCAGCCGTCCATCTGCTTGCAGTTGCGCGCGGTCCACGGGAGCACCGGGGCCAGCGAGACGGCGCCCAGGAGCGCCGCGATGGCCACGTGCTTGCCCGCCCATCGCGCGTAGGCCAGCGCTCTTTCGCCGAAGGACCCGGCGATGGCCACCGGCAGCGGCAAGAAGGGCACCAGGAAAGGCACGCAGAGGAGCGCCTGTGGGCGCACCAGCGCCGCCACGCCCAGCACCAGCGCGCCGTAGATGCCACCGCGGAGCGGTGCGCCCTGAGCCTTGTGGTGCAAGAAGATGTAAAATGCACTCAACGTCAGGAGCGCCGAGAGCGGCTCGCTCATGGTGAGGGCGGCGTAGAGCACCAGACCCGGATGAAGGGCGGCGAGCACACCGGCGATGCGCGCGCGCACCGGAGAGAGGCCGAAGGTGGAGACGCGCCAGACCACCAGCGGCAGGAGCGCGCCCACCAGCGCGTTGAACACCTGACCGGAGAGCCGGCTCGCCCCGAAAACTGCGTAAAACGCCCCGAGAAACCCGCTGTAGCCCACCGGGTAGTGGCACGAGGGGTGGCCGACGTCGACGCCGCCCACCATCATGGGGTCGGAATAGCCGTGGCCCTCGGCGATGCGGCGCGCGTAGAAATCGTAGTAGTGCCCGTCCCACACGGCCTCGCCGGCGAACGTGCGCGCCACCTCGAAGCGGAGGACGAAGGCGATGAGGAAGAGGAGGAGAGCGAACGTGCGGTCGCTCCGAAGTCCCTTCACCGACGACTCCGCGTATCGGCGGAAGGCGGGCTCGAGCGCATGCGCGGCATCTCGCGGAGCCGGCGCATGTACGTGGTTTGCACCTGGGTGGCGTCGAGCCGGAGGAACTTGGCGAGCTCGGAGACGAAGCCGCGGACGTACACCGCAGCCGGCAGCTCCGCCGGGTTCTCTTCTTCGATGGCCTTGAGATAGGTGCGCGAGATCTTGGTCTTGGCGCTGATCTCGGCGACGTCGACGCCCTGCGATTCGCGGACCTTGCGCAAGAGCTCGCCGCTGAACTCGGTGTCGGGGCCGATCTCCCGCAAGAGCTCGGTCTGCAGCATGAGCTGCTCGGCCACCAGCACCGGCCGCGGCGTCTGCTCCTCGATCGGCTTCGCTTCCTCCTCCGGGAAGGTCGAGAGGTCGTAGGCCCGGCGGCGAATGGGATCGAGGAGCGTGTCGTAGCCTTCGTCGAGGCGCGATTGCTCGGCGCGGAGGCCCTCGGGCGTGAAGAGCGACGAGGTGGCGAGGGAGCCCGAGGCGTACACCTCGCGCTTGCGCTTGTAGGCCCGGCGAATGTCTTCGTCGCTGGAGCCGCGGGTGACGCCGAGGATGGCGTAGTGGTTGGGCACGTTCTCCGCCATGGGCGGCGTTTCTTCCGGCGCGTGCTCGCCGGAGACCAGCACCGCCAGCACGCGGCGGGCGATGCGCTCGAGGTTGCGCGCGGACTTCGAGGTGGGGCTGTCGACCAGCAGCGGCTTGCAGCGGCGCACCGCGAGCCACGCGGTGTCGTCGTATTCGATGTGCCCCAGCTCGATGACCCGCACGCCGTAGTGGCGATCGGCCAGCTCGCTCATCCAGGCGCCGAGCTCGGTGTCGGTGCGGGCGCGCGTTTGGTTCGCCACCAGGTGCACGCGCAGCTTGCAGCACTCGCTCCAGGCCAGCTCGGCGAGCTTCTGGTCGAGCTTCCGCAGCGAGCGAATGACGTCCATGGGCGGCGCCAGGTACCCGTGCTCGGAGAGCGCGCGGTCGAGGAGCGTGAGGCGCAAGCGATCGCGGGAGAGCGCCCGGCGAAGGCGGCGCAAGAAGGCCGCCCGCAGGAAGCGATACGTGGCCTCCACCGCCGGAGGCTCCGGCGAGGTGACCAAGATGGGCACGTCGGCGGCGAGGATGGTGTCGATCTGGAAGTCGCTGTGGCCGGGGCCGATGTCGACGACGATGTAGTCTGCATCCAAGTTGCGCAGGCGGGAAAGCCAGCGCGCCTTGCGACCACCGCGGAGCGCCGAGGGTGGGCGAAGGGCGTCGTGGGGATAGCGCAGGAGATCGAGGCCGGGCACGCTGGTAGCGACGATGGCCTCGTCGATGCCGGTGGCCTCGTCGGGCGAGAGCGCCTTTCGTGCGGCCACCGCGCCGAGCTGCGAGTGCATGTTGCTGCCGGTGGCGTCGGCGTCGACCAGGGTGACGGTCTTGCCGAGCTGCGCGAAATACACGGCGAGGTTCTGCGAAACGAGGGTCTTGCCCACGCCGCCGCGACCGCCGCCCACGACCACCAGCTGCCGCCCGTAGCCTACGTGCTCGCTCTGGCCATCGTCTTCGTAGCTGACCGGGATGTCGTCTTCGTCAGGCCACGCCAAGATTCGTCTCCCGACCCCGCTTGCGACGCATGAGCGCTACCAGGCGCGCTCCGAACTCCGAAGCCCGCAGGGGCTTGGTGGCGAACTCGTCGACGCCCAGCTCGAAGGCGTGGACGATGTCGCGCGCCGGCAGGTTGTCGCCGGTGCAGATGATGACCAGGTCCTCGAACTCGCCGCGCACCTGGGTGAGCCACCCGAGCTCCGGCAGCCCTTCGGATACGGTGAGGAGCAGCGCGTCGGGCTTGCCCACATGAAGGCGCGCGAGGCCCACTTCGAGATCGTCGCACAGATCGACGATGATGCCGGAGCCGCCCAGCTCGTGCACGAACGCGTCGCGCTCGGTGGGGCCCGGACGCACGAAGATGACCCGCAAGAACATGGCGTCTGCGCCGGCGGCGATGGGCGCCGAGGGAAACCGCGAGGGGAGCCGGATGTCGCGCACCGAATCGTAGTGCGCCGGCGAGCGGCTCGAGGGCGGCATGCGGACCTTGTGGGCGAAGGCCATGAGCCGCTCCCAGTCGCGCGACTCGACCCGGAGCACCCAGCGCGCCTCGCCCGGCCCCTGGATGCGCTCGACGCGACCGGTGACGGCGGTGGCCCGGAGCGAGACGGCGAACGTGGCAAGGAGCAGCTCGCCCTCGGAGACGTTCGCGGCCAGCGCGCTCTCCTTGGGGATCTCGACGGCGCCCTCGAAGTCGAGGAAACCACTGGGAACCTCGTCCCATTGAAACAAGATGCTCCGCACGGCCGCGAACCCTACCGCCGGATGGCGGTTTGCGCAAAGTCTGGCTTTCAAGGCGGGGAAAGAACGACTACGATTCGCGGTGATTATGGGTCTCAAAGCCATTTCCTCGGTCCTTCTCGTCGCCTTCGCCGCCGCCGACGGTGGTTCCTGCCAGAAGACGGAAACGCCGCCGGAGGTCACCAAGGACCATCCGGAGGTGACCCTCGAAGGCGTCGACACCAGCTCCCTCACCACGCGCGAGCGCAAGGAGTGGAGCGGGTACGTGACCAAGTTCCAGGCCCCCTGCGCCAACGTCGGCACCGTCGCCCAGTGCGTCACCGACAAGAAGACCTGCGCGGGCTGCGCGCCGGCGGCGAAGTTCCTCCTCAAGTCGGTGCGCGACGGCCAGACCGACGAGCAGATCGAGAAGAGCTACAAGAACCGCTTCGAGGCCGGCAAGGTGCGCGAAGTGAAGATCGACGACTCGCCGTCGAAGGGCCCCGAGAACGCCATCGTCACGCTGGTGGAGTGGGCCGACTTCGAGTGCCCGCACTGCGGGATGATGGAGCCCATCCTCGCCAAGGCCTTCTCGGACCACAAGGCCGAGGCCCGCTTCGTGTTCAAGTTCATGCCGCTCGGTGGCCACCCGCACGGTGAAATCTCCGCGCGCGCCGGCTTCGCCGCCAGCAAGCAGGGCAAGTTCTGGGACATGCACGACAAGATGTTCCGCAACCAGACCCACCTGGAAGAGTCGGATCTGCTCGGCTACGCCAAGGAGCTGGGCCTCGACATCGGCAAGTTCACCACCGACATGAAGGGCAACGAAGCGGCCGACCGCATCGCCCGCGACAAGAAGCTCGCCGACGAGCTCGGGGTCAAGGGCACGCCCACCATCTACATCAACGGTCGCCTCTTCGAGGCCGGCGCCAACCCCGACCAAGCCCTCACCGACTGGATGAACCTCGAGGTCATCCTGGTGAAGGGTGGCGGCGCGGCTCCCGCGGTCACCACCAGCGGCGCGCCGGGCCTCTTGCCCACCGCCGCCGTGAGCGCACCGGCCTCGGCGTCGGCGACGACCGCTCCGAGCGTGAAGCCCACGGCCACGGCGTCCGCGTCGGCCAAGCCTTCTGCTGCACCTGCGGGCTCGAGCAAGCCGAAGTGAGGCCCACCTCCGACGGCTGCGGGTGCTTCCCCACCGGGCGGCACTACCCGGGCATCGCGCACCTGCTGAAGGTGACGATTCGCGGGGTGCTCGAGAGCTTCTCGCCGGACCAGCCCTGGGACGAGCTCCCGATTGCCCTGCTCGACGTCGAGACCACCGGCCGCGACTCGTCGGTGGACCGCGTCGTGGAGCTCGGCATCGTCATCGGCAAGGGCGGCGAGGTCATCGCGCGCCACAACTGGCTCATCAATCCGGGCATTCCGATCCCCGAAGAAGTGCGCGCCATCCACGGCATCTCCGACGACGACGTGAAGGACTCGCCGCGCTTCGCCCAGATCGCGCAAGAGGTCGTGGCGGCCCTGCGGGGCGCCGTTCCCGCGGCCTACAACGCGGCCTTCGACAAGGCCTTCGTGCTCACCGAGCTGGGCCGCGCCGGCGTCGACACCGAGAAGGAAGAGTCGCTCCGCCGCAACGTCGAGTGGGTCGATCCGCTGGTGTGGGCCCGAGAGATTCACGCCGAAGAAAAGTCCCGCGCTCTCAAGGACGTGGCAGCTCGCCTCGGGATCACTCTCGAGAACGCGCACCGCGCCTCCGACGACGCCGAGGCCGCCCTCAACGTCCTCTACCGCCTCGGCAAAGATCCCCGCGTCCCCCGCGCCTACGGCGCCTTCGTCCAGGAGCAGCGTCGCATCAGCTACCTGCAGGCAGACGAACGCCGCATGTGGCGCAACTAGCGTCCGGCACGTCCAAGTATTCACGCGGCGCGTGCCAGTATCTCGAAGAAGCAAAGAGTCATCCCGAGCGAAGCGAGGGACCCCCTCTGCGGCTCGGGGCAGACGCCAATACCAAACGTGCACATTACACTGATTCGACGAAGTATGGGCCGAGCCCCATGGCCTCTTCTTCGTGGGTCAGCATGATGGTCCACGCCCACGCGGTGTCGATGACGTACGCGTCTCCGGGCACGATGCGGCGCAGTACGTCGTAGCTCGGCATCGGCCCGCGGACCGGCAGGAAGAGCTGCCAGGAGAGGACGAGCACCGCCTGCGAAGCGTTCCCCGCCAGACTGCCGTCGTAGCGAGCTCTCGCCTGCTTTCCCTGGAGCGACTCCAGGGTCTCCCCGGAGAACAAGTGCCACTCCGGGAGCGACTCGCCGGTGCGCCAGGTGGTCCAGCCGGGCGCGAACGTCTCGCGCCAGCGCGCGCGCAGCGCCTTGCCTTCGGAACGTGAGAGCGCCGGGCCCACCGTGAGACCGGCGGCCCCTAGCCGCTCCGCGATGTTCGTCTCCAGGTCCGCCAGCATCGTCCCTCCCCTTTCGCGCTCCGTGCGGCTTCAGGGTATCGCGGGCGCGCAAAAAGAACACGCGCCCCGCAACTCTGCCTGCGGTGGCCCGATGAGAGCGGGCGACGATTCCTGTGCAGCGTGGCCGGCAGCCAACAACACCGGGGGCGGGGCTTAGCAGTGTGGCCCACGAAGCAGGGTCGTCGCGTTTCTTTCCACCGCAAGCCATTCTCCAAGGTGATCCATGACCGTCGCGAACCCGTACGTGCCGACCCCTCCCTCGATGCGCTCGTGGGAGACCGTTGACCCCATGCCGCCCCAGGCCTCCCCGTTCGAGCGCCACGAGACGGTGGAGTTCAGCTCCCGACTCGGTGCGCGCATCCTCGACATCCTGTTTCTGGCGGTGATCGGCGCATTCTCGCTGGTCGTGACCATCTCGGTGATGCTCTGGACGGCACGCAGCGGCGAGGACCACAGCACGGGTCTCGGCAGGTACCCGGCGCACCTCCTCGGCATTCTCAACGCGCTGAGCTTCTACGGCATCTGCGAGGCCTTCGCGGGCGCGTCGCCGGGCAAGCTCCTGTGCGGCATGCGCGTGGTGCAGCTCGACGGCAAGCCGTGCAGCCTGGCCAAGGCGTACATCCGGCAGGCGCTATTCTTCGTCGACGTCATCTGCTTCGGTCTGGTGGGCTACCTGGTGATGTCCCAGTCGCCGTACAACCAGCGCCTGGGCGACCGCGTCGCGGGCACGATGGTGGTTTACAAGCGCGCGCTCGAGGCACGCCGGCTCCCCTCCGCGAGCTCGATCGGCGAGGTGGTCGTGGGCATCGTTGCCGCCACCGCAGCCTGCAGCGCGATGACGGCCGTGAGTATCTGGCTCCTCACGCTCTGATCGAACGTCCCTCATCACCACCCCACCGGCATTCGTTGCCGGTGGGGTTTCGTGCGTTCTGCACGCAATGCGCCGACAGGGTGGTCGATGGGACGGCGCGCGGCCGGCTTCTGGGGGGTTCGACACCACGCGGTTCCCGCCCGTGGTCCCGAAGGAGCTGGCCGCGCGTTTCTTCGCAACCTCGAGCGCCGGCGGTCGATGAGAAGGAGCGACGAATCCTCGGCGGGCAGGACCCACGGGAAGCCGGGGGCTCGCTGCGTGGTCCCCGCTCGGGATTCGTCGCACTTTTTCACCGGAGCCCCCATGTCGACCTTCGTCACCCTGCACCTGGACGCCGACGAAACGCAGACGCACTTCGAGCTTCACGACACGGTGGGCTTCGGCGGTCGCCTGGCCGCACGGGCGATCGACATGGTGGTGATGTTCGGTGGCGCGGTGATGGCGAGCGCGGCAGCCGAGGTGGTCCGCATCCTCCTGGGTCTGGGCGCTCCGGGCGCATCCTCTCCGTCGGGCCTCTTGATGAGCACGGTCATCGCGGCGCTCTACCATGCGGTGTCCGAGTGGGCCGGCGGCGCCACCTTCGGAAAGCTCCTTATGGGCTACCGCGTCTGCCGCGCAACCGGTGCAGACTGCACATTCCGCGAAGCCTTGATTCGCAACGCGTTCTTCAGCCTCGACTCGCTGGCTTTCGGCTTCCCGGGGTACGTCGCCATGCGAAAGTCGGTGTGGAATCAGCGCGTCGGCGACCGCGTCGCGCACACGGTGGTGGTGCGGAAGAGCGCCCTCGAAGCGCGCGGCATCGGTACGCACGGAGCCCTGGTGGGCGCAACGCTGGGCCTGGTGGTATTCGTCGCCCTCACGTTCGCGGCGGCGCTCTTGGCGTGACTGCACCCACATCGGCGACTCCGGCAGAGGCGCGTGACAAGGGCGACCGCTGGACGTAAAACCGTGATCGAGCAATCGGGGCTCCGAGCGGGAGAGTGGACGAATGCGGCATCGAAACGTTCCTCTGTGGGTAGCGCTCGCCGGTGCGACCTTCGGCAGTGCCTGTTCCTTCGGATACTCCGGCAGCTTCGGCGGGAGCGCACCGTCGGCCGAGAAACCGGACACCGGCCTTGCGCCGCGCGCGTGTGACTTCTCCGACAAACTGCGGCTCGCCATGCCCGACAACGGCACCGCGTGGCGCGATGGATGGGAGCAGCTATCGCCCAGCCCGTTTCGCGGCGATGTGATGGCCATCGGCGGTCTCTCCGCCACCGATCTGTGGTGGACCGGACGCCTGAGCCCGGACACCTGGGTGAGGACCATCGCGCACTTCGACGGTGCGCGTACCCGCGCCCTCATCGATGTCGGGGTGGATACCTGGCCCATCGGCGTGGTCTCCGCCGACGAGGTCTGGCTCGGCCCGCACCTGCGCTGGGTCGACGGCGCGCTCGAGCGCAGCCCGGCGTCGGCCCCCGGGACGGCGGCATTCCGGTTCTTCGGATCGAAGGACGGATGGTCGGTGGGCAGCGGCGCGTTTCACTGGGACGGCAACAGCTGGACCCGTCAGTCGAGCCTCGGGAGCGACGAGCTCACCGCGGTCGATGGCTCCGGCCCCAACGACGTCTGGGTAGCCGGCGTCGCCGGCATGTTTCGCTGGGACGGCACGAACTGGAGCCCTGCGCCTTCCCTGCCCAGGAGCGCGCGGATTCACGACGTGCGCGTCGTGGCCGTCAACGACGTATGGGCGGTGGGAAGCAGCGTGTTCCACTACGACGGCACTGCCTGGACGGAGCATCCGTCTTCCATCAGCAGCTGGCAGCGCACCTACGTGAACGGCGCTCGCACCTACTTCTTGGGCAGCGGCGCCATTGGTCGGCTCGATGCCGGAACGCTGCGCGTCGACGACGACAACGCGGCGCCGTGCAACGCATTCGCGAGCAATGTCGGCCTCTGCCGGGAGGCGTTCCTGGCTCCCACGGGCGAGCTGTTCGTCGCCACGGACGCGAGCGAGAGCTTCGTGGCCGGCCCCTGGCGACGCCCGGTCGATGCGACGACGAGCAAGGGTACCTCGAGCATGCTCACGTCGCTGGCCGCGGGCGGCCCCTCCGCGAAGGGCCAGTTCCGCGCCACCGGCAGCAAGATCTTCGCCGTGGACGCCGGCAAGGCGTATCTCGGGCAGTTCGGCAGCACCTGGGCCGAGCTCGCTCCGCCGCGTATCGAAGCCGACGCCGTCCTCAGCAACCTCTCGGGCCTGTCCGGTGGGGAGCTGTGGCTCACGTTCCGCCACGGCAACGGCCGCTACGCCACGGTGCGCTACGACGGCACGCGTTTCGGCGCTCCCGCGCTCCTGCCCGAAGGGTTCGTGCCGGATGCGAGCTGCCCGTACTCGTTCGACGCGAGCAGCGCGGGATGCAACGGTCGTATGGGCGGCGGGCCCGGGCCCGACACGCGCCAATCCCTCGTCTTCGATGGTACGAAATGGACGCTGGGAACCTCCGACGAGCTGGTGCTTTCGCCCACCAACCGCTTTCGCCTGGTGCGTGAAGACGGGAACTTCGTGGCGCTGGAGCGTCTGGAAGGAGCCCGCTGGGTGAGGCAGCCGGCGGCACTGGGTGGGCGCGAGCGCTCGTTCCTTCCGCTCATGGCCACCGGCCCGAAAGACGTCTTGCTCATGGGTGAAGGGGGCAGCTTGCGGCAGTGGGACGGCTCCCACTGGACCGAGCTCCAAGCTGCGGATCCCAATGCCTTCTTCGAGCCCAACGTCATCTACCTGGGCAACGGGCGAACCTGGGTTTCAAACCGCAAGATTGGCCAAGATATCGGCGTGGTCGAGAAAGGCTGTTTCCGCTTCGATGGGAACGTGGACAGGCACTTCGACATCACCGGAAACGCCGAGCGCATCTTCGCCTACGGCCCGACTCCGACGGGACCCGAGCTGCGGACGCGCACGTTCACGTTCTAGCGAATCGCGCGAGCGTGCGTCTTCGCGGCGTGATGATCAGGATTCTCGCTCGATCAGTGTCGCCAAGTCCGGATGCTCTGCCACGACCAAGTCCATGGCCTCGCGCAGGTGCGCGGCGGCCGAGCGCATGTGGTCGCGATGCGGCTTTTGCCGGGCCTTCGGTACCAATCGCATCACCCTCTCGACGGTGAGAGCCAGGTCGCGCTCCAACGAGAGGCAGTCTTCCAGCAGAACCCGGGCCGTTTCCTTGGTCATCGTCAGCTCATTCCCGGGGGCTTCAGCGACGGATGCTCGTCGACCACGAGATCCATCGCGCGTCGCAGATCCATCGCCAGCAATCCCCTCGGCAGGAAGTGCTTCCTCTGCTCCTCGGCCGGCACGTTGCTGCGCATCCTCTGGATCGACGCGACCAGTTTTCGGTCGAGAGCCAGGTACGCCTCGAGGACCTTGCTTGCAGCTTCCTTCTTCATGGTCGTCCTTCAGGGCGCGGAGGGCGCTGCGATGAGCTGTACGCGCATGTCTTCCAGGCACTGCTTGTTGCAGTCGGCGGCGTCGAAACCGACGTTGTCCATGGTCCGGTCGAGGGTGCAGTGCGGAGGCTTGCGGGTGGCCATGGCCTCGCGGACGCACGCGTCGACGCGGCCGAGATAGTACTCGTACTCGTGGTGCCGCGCGCACTGCCGCTGGCAGAAGGACTTCTCCAGGTAGGTGGGGAGGGCGCCGCAGTCACGAACGTCCTCGACCGACTGCTTGCAGCGCGCCACGACGGCCTGCACCGCAGCTGTGTCTTCGGCCGGGTCGCGCGCGGGAGGTTCCTCGACCGTAATCTGCTTGCACGCCGCGCGACGCGACGGGCGATGCCCGAGCGCGGTGGTGCAAGCGGCGCTGCAGCCATCGGTTCGGTGTGCGTTGGTGGAAGCGTCGCTCGATACCTGGCGGATGCAGCATTCGACGCCGGTGCGACCGCATTCGGCGAGGGCGCGCTCCACGTGCGGCTTCCATGCAAGCTCCACGGCGCGCTCCTGGCGAGCCAGGCAGGCGTTGTAGTCGCCCGAGAAGCGGATGCGATGGGCGTCGCTCTGGTCGGCGACCGGCGCGTTGTCCGCGCAACGCGACTGCATGTACGCGAACGACTCGCGCTCCGCCTGGAGCACCCACGGGGGCACCGGGCGCGCGAGCAGCTGCTCCCGGTAGCTCGGCGGCGGCTTCGCTTGCTTCGGTGCGGGCGGGTGCGCCGCGCACCCGATCGCGAGGAGAGGAACGACCGCAAGATGGGCGAGCGTGCGCTTCATCGCGCCGCCCGAAGTGCAAGGACTTGCTGGAGCAGGTCGACGAGCACCTGATCGGGTTCGACCGCCAGCGACCGCTTCGCCAGTGCCTTGGCTGCGGCCAGGGGAACGTGCTGGAGGCACTTGATGGCGAGGAAGCGACACGACGGCGATGGGTCGCACAGGGCATGCGCGAGGATGCGAAGCCGCACGCGCTCCGGCAACAGATCGCCGAGTGCGCGCGCGATGCGCACCTTCAGCCGCAGCGAGGGCTCCACGTCGACGTGTCGCCGCAGCAAGGCCAAGACGTCGGCGCCGGGCACTTCGGCTAGCTCATTGACGAGGAGATGGCGGTTCCACTCTTCCTCGTGCGCGAGATCGCGGGCGCACCAAGCGAGGGTCAGCTGGCGATCGAGGCGCATCAAGTGCGGAATACACGTATATACCCACGGGTCCCAGCCGGCTTCTCCTTCGGCTACGAGACGGCGCAGCGCGTCCTCGAGGATGCGCATGGCCTCGGTGTCTCGGTCCGCCGAGAAGATGCCGGCAACGATCGCGGCCACCTGCGTGCGCTCGAAGGCCGAGGCGCGCGCGTCGCCGAGCAGCGCAGCGAGAATGGTCGCGGCACGGGTGTGGCTCGGGTCGCACGACAGGACGGCGGCGGCGGCCTGAGCAAGTCGGCTCCGGTGCTTGGTTCGCCAGGCCGCGGACATCTTGCCGAGCCGCGCCTCCACCAAGCGTGCCGCGGCGGGATCGCCGAAGCGCTCGGCGCTGCGAAGCTCCTCGTCCGTGAGGCTCGCGAGGGTGCTCGTGCGAAGGCGCTTCCGGAGCGCCGCGAGGTCGCGGGCGCGGGCCGCACGCGGAAACGGGGGTTCTGCCGCGGAGGCCGTTTTGCGGTGCCACCGCAGCTTGGAGAAGAAGTCGATCGAGCCCTCGAACGACACGCGCGTGCCGTCGGCACGGGTGCCGTAGACGTCGACCACGGTGTCGCCCTTGCGCACGAACGATCGGAGCAGCTGTTCAGGCCTCGCCGGCGGGCGCGACGCCACCTGGTGCATGCTGCGGAGGTCCGCCAGGAGGAGCTCGCCGAGTGACTGCTTCTGACGCGCCGACCAGGCGTCCGCGGGCTCGCCGCTCCCGTCCTTGAACGAGAGCAGACCGATGCTCTCCCACTCGTGCGGTCCAACCCTACGCGCGCGGTCGAGCACGACGCGCACGTTGCCATCGTCGTAGCGCGTGAGCGAGACCACCATCCCCTCCTCCGCCCGCTTTCCGTCATCTACCGGCTTCTTCACGGCGTCCCATTCTCCGAGTCGTCGGGGGCGAGGTGGCGATAGCGACGATACACCGCCATGCGGATGTCGTCGAAGATCCACAGTAGGTTGGATATGCGATGGAACGGCCGATCGACAACGCGCGCCACCGCCTCCTTGAGCGCGACGCCCGCGGAAGCAAGCGCATCGAGGCGCGTGAGCAGCGCAGTCGCCCGCTCTTCATCGAAATCCGGAAGCGTGAGCAGCGCCGCCGCAAAGGGCTCTCCGTCCCACGATTCGATGGGCAGCTCCGTCTTCGTGCCGTCCACGTAGGCCGCCGCGACCAGCGCCGTCACGCGCCCGCGATAGCGGGAGCATTCGTCGACCGCAGTGCGGAGCGCCGGATACGTACGCAGATGATCTTCGAGCCCCACCGCAGCCTCGTCCAGCGCGCGGAGGGCCTCGGCGACCCGCTCGCGATCGACCTTCGTGGGCGCCAAGGGTGGTGCTCGCTGGCCTGACCCTTTCAGATACGGATTCAAGTGGCGGTATCGACGGTACACGGCGCCGCGAGCTCCCGCGAACTGGTCCACGACGTACAACGCAGGCCTTTGGTGGTGGTCATGGGGCGCGAGAAACCTGAGCGACTGGCAGACTGCCCCCAGGAGCGGATTCACCGCGTCGAGGCGAGCGAGCACCTCGATAGCGTCGCTCTCCGTGAATCCCGGCGCCTCACGAAGGAGATCGGACAGCTCGTACTCGTCCCATGTGGCGGGTCCGATGGACCGCTCCACCCCGCGCACATAGGTGGACTCGATTGCGGCGAAGAGCTCGGCGCCGTACGCACTCCACATGTCGAGGGCCGGCGCCAGGGTGGGAAGACGGCGCAGATAGGCTTCGAGCTCGTCCGCGGCGCTCGAGAGCGCACGCAGCGAAGTCGCGAGCCGCGCCTTGTCGTCGATCACCGGTGCTCGCAACGTTGCACGGTCCCCCATCGCGTTCCTAGGCTACCAGAAACGGCCGTTGCGCAAAACCGCGCCGTCCGTCCGCTGGCGACCTCGGAGTCGGAGGGGCATGGCCTCAGAATAGAACGAGCCCGGGAACCTTGCGGCGCCCGGGCTCGATGTGTGTCGACGCGACCCGAAGGTCGCTGCGGATCAGGGAAGGACGAGCTTCGAGATCGCGGGCGTGGTGCCCACCGTCGTGTGCACGAACGCCTTGCCGGACCAGGCAGACGTGGCGGCCACGGTGTTGTCGGTGTCGAATAGAACGTTCGAGGCGCCGGTCTTGAGTGCACCGCCGACCGCTGCGTCGGAGTACTTCACGGTGAGGTTGCGCTGGGAGGTGGTGCCGCCGGTTACCGCTGCGACCGCGGTGACGGACAGAACGCCGGTGCCCGTTTGCGCGGGGAACGCCGCGAACGAGGCAGCGTCGAGCAGGATCTCGGTTCCGCCGGCCGCCGGCTTGCTCTTCAGCTTACCGGTGCCGTCGGTCTCGTTGTACGTGTCGAGGTACAGCACCTTCGAGCCGTCGCCGGTGAACGTGACGCCGTAAGCCACCGCAGTGGCAACGATGGTCGCCGGGGTCGGCGTAGCAGACGACGCGTCGATGGTGATGAGGTTGAAGTCGCCGACGCCGCTCTCCAGGGTCCAGTAGGCCCAGCGCTTGCGATCCGTGGTTGCGCCGTGAAGGCCGAGGACCCCAGTGGCCAGGGTGCTGAGGACCGGCGTTGCCGCCGCGGTGGCCTTCTTGAGCACGTCAGCATCGGCACCGGTCTGATACACCATCGCCGAGCCGTCGGAGATCATGGTGGGGAAGGTGGCCACGACCTCGGCGCTGCCCACGGTAGTGGTCGCGCCCGCGGTGATGACGGCCTTGGCAGTGGCGGTGGTGCGATCGGCGACGGCGATCTTGGTGCCGGTGGCGTCCGCCGACCAGCTCGGGTAGATGCCGGCCGTGGTGTCGTCGAGCCGCAGCGTCGCGGTCGCATCGGCGGCGCCGACGGTGACGAGTCGAGCGTTGACGGTGGTGGACACGGTGCCCGTGCAGAATGCACCGATGAACACGTTGGAGGCGAAGCCGAGCTGCGGGACGCAGTTGTCGGCGGCGTAGGCCTGGAGGTTCACGGCGTTGGCGCCGGAGAGCGCAGGCGCGGTGATGACCGGGGCCGCCGCGTTGGTGATGGCGAACTGGGCGGAGAGATCGTCCGTCGAGCCGACCTCGATAGCGAGGCGCGTGCCGTCTTCGCTGGCGGCGAAGATGCCGTGCGAACCGGTGGTGATGTCCTTCTGGCCGTAGGTCTTGGTCCAGACGTGGGTGGCCGCGAAGAGCTTGGTGGTGGCGTTCTGGCCGGTGAACCAGGCAACGGCGCCGCCGCTCACGACCGCAGAGTCGGTGGCCGTGAGGCCGGTCGCGAGGACCACGGGGGTACCGCCGGCGACGGGCGTCGCTTCGATGGTGTTGGCGGCGGTGAAGTACACGATGTGCGGGGTCGCGTCGGTGGTCACACCGAGGAACTGCGCGCCGGACTTGACGACCGAGAGGACCGGATTGGTGACCGGAACGCTGCCGTCGCTCGCATCGGTGCCGCCGTCGGATCCGCTGGAACCGCTGCTCCCGCTGGAACCGCTGCTCCCGCTGGAGCCACTGCTGCCGCTGGAGCCACTGCTGCCGCTGGAACCGCTGCTGCCGCTCGAACCGCCGCTGCTGCTGCTGCTCGACGACTTGCCGCCGTCGACCTTGCCGCCGCTGCTGCTGCTGCTGGCGCCGCCGCTGCTGCTGCTGCTCGAACCGTCATCCCCCGGGTCGGTACCCGATGCACTGCAAGCAGTGGCCAACGCAACACCAAGCAAACTCGCACCGATAACAACTGCACGCATGAGTGACCTCCAAAAGGAAAGCGGAACGCGGCGGACTCTATGAGACGAATGGCCGTCGCACAATGTGGCAATCTCGTTTTTCGACAGCGGGTGAATGCCCGCAGCCCCCTGTGAACTCGCGACTACTCAGTAAGGAAATGCCAAGGGGCTTCCTTCGACTGAGAATGTCTCTCGAATATTCAAAGCGCGCGCGCGTTGTTCCGTTGGGAGCGGACCGCGCCCAGCAAATAGCACCAGCAAATACGCTGGCTACGCGCTTGCGCAGGTGAAGGGCACGGTCGGATCGAGCAGGTAGCCGTCGTCGCGCGTGAGGAGCGCATGACGCAGCCCCAGCTTGCGCAACGTGGCGATGGCGACGCGCACCCGCGTGCTGGCGGCTTCGGCGAGCATCCGTTCTCCGGGCCAACCGAGGGCCGCCAGCGCCTCCACGGTGATGCCTTGGTCGGGGCTCTCGGTGCGGAGCGCCGCCAGCGCCAGGAGGATCTTCCGCAGCGTGCCGCGTCGCGAGAGATCCACGCGCGGCCCTTCGGCGAAGGCGAACCAACGAGCATCGGGGCCGATCTCGAGGCCGCTCGGCGCATGCGTGATGCCGAGTCGGGCCACGGTTCGGCGGAGCATGCGCACGGCGAAGCGGACGTCCATGCTCGAACCCGCAAGGCGCCCGCGATCGCTCTCCGGATCGTCGACGTCCGAGAGCAACGCGCTTGCCGCGTCGAGCGCGATTTGTCGAGAAGCGCCCTGAGAACGCGAGACCGCGACGTTGGCGCCGTGGAGCTCGATGGCCAGGCGCACCACCGGGTTGGCCACACGCGCGGCGCCGGCCCGGGCGATGGCGAGCTGGCTCTCGGCGAACACCAGATCGCCGGCCTCCGCCTCGAGGGCCGCCGACGAGGCGTGGAGAATGGCGGTTTGTCGGTGCGTGAGAAAGCCGCCGAGAAAGCGCGCGCCCTGGGCATACCAGCGGCGTGCCACCTCGACCTCGCCGCTCTCGAAGAAGAGATCGCCGGAGACGCTGGCGTAGATGGCCTCGTAGTGCATCTCGCCCACGGCGCGGAGCCGGGCCAGCGCGCGCTCGAGCAGGTCGCGGGCGCGGTCGAAGGCCTGGAGCTCCTGCTCCAGCTGCGCCAAGTTCGCGAGCGCGAGGCCCGCCAGCCAGTGATCGCCGGCCGATTCGCATGCGGCGAAGGCCCGCTCGTTGTGGAGCCGCGCCAGGGTTTCGTCGCCGAGATCGCACTGCAGGCGCCCCATGCAGGCCTCGTTCATGGCGGCGAGCCGGGGCAGGCCGGCGGCGGCGAGCTCTCGCGCGGCCTCCTCGTGATAGGCCCAGCCTTCGCGGGAATGCCCCTGATAGCGGTGCTGAATGCCGAGATCGACCAGCGCCAGCAGGTGAAGGCCCGCCGGGAGATCGGTCATGGCCCGCACGCGCTCGAGGTCGGCGCGGCATGCCTCGTACTGCCCGAGGGAGTTGAGCACGCCCTGGCGCGCGAAGAGGAGCGACGCAGCGGAGGCCGGGTCGGGATGCACTTCGAGGCTCGAGAGCGCCGCCGAGAGCTCGGCCACCGAGGTCTCGCCCGGGAGCACCAGCAGGTGGGCGAGCGCACCCGCGAGATCGGCCTGCATGCGCGCGTGGGGCGCCGAGAGCGGCTGCGCGCGAACGAACGCCAGCGCGCCCAGGAGGTTCTCCTTGTCGCGACGAAAGCCCGCATAGAGCGCGCCTTTCGGGCCCTTCTGCTGGAGATTGCGCGCCTCGCCGAAGGTGCGCGCGGCGGCGGCGAAGGCGTATGCGTGCCGGCGCTGCGTCTCGAGCACCATCTCGGGACCGAGCTCGGTGAGCTTCCGGGCGGCGAACTCGCGGATGCTCACGTAGAGCGAGAGGCGCCCGTGCTCCACCGGGTGCAGGAGCGACTTGTCGCGGAGCGCGGTGAGGAGATCGAGCGAGCTCTCGCCGGCGCCCAGCACCGCCTCGGCGATGTCGAGGGCGAAGCTGCCGGAGAACACCGAGCAGCGGGCGAGCGCCACTTGCTCCTCGAGGGAGAGGAGATCCCACGACCAGGCGATGGCGCTGGTGAGGGTGGCGTGGCGGCCGCCTTCACGGTGCTTCAGCTTGGCCAGCACGTCGTGGCCTTCGGCGAGTCGACGCGCGAGATCGGTGGCGGAGAGCACGCGCGTGCGCGCCGCAGCCAGCTCGATGGCCAGCGGAATCCCCTCCAGACGTCGGACGATCTCGGCCACCGCGGCGGGATCGTCGCCGAGGGATCCGCCGGCCTCGCGCACCCGGGCCACGAAGAGGGTGACCGCGTCGAAGGAGCCCACCGCAGCGGCCCTCTCGTCCGGGCAGGCCAGCGGCGGCAGCTCGAGCACCGTCTCGCCGTCGACGTTCAGGCGCTCCCGCGAGGTGACGAGCACCGTGAGCTTCGGCGCCGCGCGGCACCAGTCGTGCACCACTTCCGCGGCGAAGGTGAGCTGCTCGAAGTTGTCGAGGACGAGGAGCGTGGGCCCGGCGGCCTGCAGGAGCTCGCGCAAACGCGCTCCCACTTCTTGCTGGGTGAGCTGCAGGTCGGGCGCCTTCTCGCCGAGGAGCGAGAACACCGCGAAGCGCAGGTCCTGTTCGGTCTTCGCCTGCGAGAGATCGCAGAACCAGGCGCCGCCCCGGCGCGCGAAGGCTTCGCCCATACGATCGAGGCAGGCCGAGGCGAGGCGGGTTTTTCCGATGCCCGGCGGGCCCACCACGGTGAGCAGGCGCGCGCCGCTGGCGAGGACTTCGGCCACGCGGGCGAGGACGTCTTCACGGCCGATGAGGGGCGCGAGCGCAGGTTCGTGGTTGGTGCGCAGCCGGCGCGCGCTGGGGACCAGCTCGACGGTGGCGAGACGTGGCGCACTCTGGAGCTCTCGGGCTCGGGTCATGCCGCAGCTCCGCTGCATCGCGGGCGCGAGCGGGCGAAGGAAAGCGACGGGGAGACCATGGCCGGGCGCACTGCAACGAGTGTACCGCGTGGATGGGCCGTTTTCCCGGGCAATGCGCGGCAGCGTGCGGGAAGCAGCGGTTCAAAGCGCGAGTGAGCGTGCCGTGGCTAACGGGCTGCAACGCGAAGTGACGTGCGTTCCCTCCCCCTTGCCCCTCCCGCAAGCGGGAGGGGAGCGCAGAGTGCGGCTTCGGTGCCCTCCGCCTGCTCCGGCCTGAAGCCTGAGGCCTGGAGCCTCCTCAGGAGGCGGGGCCGGTGGGCTCCTTGGGCGGCTCTTCCGGGAGGCCGCGGCGCTCGGTGCGGAGCACGCCTTCGCCGGGCTCCGGGAGGGCGGTCTCGGAGGCGCCGGGACCGACCCAGTAGACCTCGGGCACCGGGTGGTACTCGCTGGCGTAGGTGCGCTTCGTGACGCGGCCATCGGTGAACTTGGTGGTGACGTACGAGTACACCATGAACCCGGGCGAGCCCTTCTGGTGCCGTGTGGTGGTGCCGGCCGGGAGCGTAGCCTTGTAGGTGATGCGCCGGAAGAAGTCGTCGGTCTTGCGTGAAGAATACACGTACCCCACGGTGGCCTGGGGCTCGGCGCCCAGGAGCTCCACGCGAATCTGCGTGGGCTTGGGCAGGTAGGCGTGCACCACCACCGGGAAGTCGAAGGGGTTGCGAATGCGCAGGTCCACCGAGCCGTAGGCCACCGTGGCGTCCATGCCCATCTGCGTGTAGCTGGAGGCGCGGCCGTGGGCGTGGCGCTCCACCACGTCGAGGGCGCCGTACAGGGATGCCGCGTGGAGCGTGCTGGCCACCTGACAGGTGCCGCCGCCGATACCGGTCTCCAGCTCGTCGCCGACGATCTCGGGCGCGAAGGTGAAGCCGCGCTTGAGGGTGCGCGCGCCCACCACGTCGTTGAAGGAGATGGTGGCGCCAGGAGCGATGAGGGTGCCGTCGAGCCAGCGGGCCGCGGCGCGGATGTTGGCGGAGCGGCCGTAGCCGGTGCCCCAGGTGGCGAAGGTGGTCTCGTAGGCGCTCATCACCTTCGACACGTCCACCGCGGCGAGATCGGACGCGGTGATCGCGGCCCGAAGCTCGCGGGTGGCCACCGGGGCGAGCACCCGATGGTGCGTGGCGGCGTCGACCACCGCCGCCAGCGTCCCTTCGGGGTCGATCTGGCTGCCGGGGACGTCGTCGATGCGGGTGTGGTGCTCGAGGTCGAGCCGGGCGGGCACCGGTTCCTGGCGAACCCGCGGTGCGAGGTCGGTCAAGGTGGCAGAGAAGGTTGTATTTTGCACACGAAAGCGCAGCGGCACCTCCAC